>CAIYQF010000358.1 GCA_903928325.1 uncultured beta proteobacterium
CTGAGGTGAAGGTGATGCCCTTGCGCACGTTGAAGGTCCAGTCAGCGGCGCCCGGTTTGACTTCCCAGCTTTCAAACAACTCCCCCACCGCGTCGCCGTTGTCGGCCACTTCCACCAAGTTGTTCCAAAGCATCAGGCTCATGGTGATGGGGATGGAGTCCGCATAGGTCAGGGGATCGAGGCTGTCAGAAGGCGAGCCGCCTTCCATGCCCATGCGCAGCGTGCCGCCCTTTTTGGGTGCGCTTTGCGCCAAGGCGGGCGCCGCGCCGAATGCGGACGCCAAGCCAACCGCAGAAGCCCCAAGAATCAGTTGGCGACGGTCGAGGATGATTCCCGCGTCGCTGGTGGTTTCGACATGTGCCATTTTTGAAGTTCTCCAATCCAAGCAGATTAATAAACAGATTCCAGGCTACCTTGCCAGCACTGGCAAAAAATACCGGGAGCGGAAAGCAAACGGTTTTGCGTTCTGCCAGCATAGTAATGCAAACCTTTGCCCGTCTCAAGGCGCTCGTATTGGCATATTCCCTTAGGCGGATGTGCTTCACCCCCCTGCGCGGCAATTTCCGAAATTGCACCCTACCCCTGTGCCTGCGCTGGCGCCTCTAAGACCCGATCCAGCGCGGCGGTCGCTTTTCGGAAAAAGCCAGCGGGCCTTCCGCCGCGTCCTGGGATCGCAGCATGGCGCGGTACATAGCCAAATCGCCGTGGCGCAGGGTCTGGTAAGCCGCTTCCAGTGTTTGGCCCTCGGTGGCACGGACAATCTCTTTGACTGCGGCCACCGCCAGCGGCGCACAGTGCACGATCTGTTGCGCCAAGGCCAGGGCGCCGGCTAACAAGTCGGCTGGGGCCACCACCTGGTTGACCAGGCCCCAGCTTTTCGCCTCTGGCGCGCCCATGCGTCGCCCGGTCAGTAGCAGTTCCATGGCTACGGCGCGCGGCAGGCGCTTGGGCAGGCGCAGCAGCCCGCCCGAGTCCGCCACCATGCCGAGTTTGACTTCGGGCAGCGCAAATTCGGCCGTGTCGCTGGCCACCAGCAGATCAGCCGCCAGCGCCAGCTCAAAGCCGCCACCCATGGCCAGGCCATTGACGGCGGCAATAACTGGTTTACCTAGACTGAAAAATTCGGTCAGACCACCAAAACCGCCGGGGCCGTGGTCGGCGTCTATCGCCTCGCCCTCGGTGGCGCCGGTCAGGTCCCAGCCGGCGGAAAAGAAGCGCCCGGTGCCGGTCAGGATGGCCACGCGCAGCGCCGGGTCGTCTTGCAACTGAGCGAAAGCGGCGTACAAGGCGTGGCTGGTGGCTACGTTGATGGCGTTGGCCTTGGGCCGGTCCAGGGTGATGGTGAGCACGCCGCCTTCGGCGTGGGTGCGAACCGCAGCTGGGGCGGTGGGGGTGGCGTCAGACATGGGGCGTTCCTTGGGAAACAGGTTCAATACAGCGGATCAGCGCGTCCACCGCCAGCACGCCTTGCGGCATAACCAGCACTGGGTTGACATCCAGTTCGAGCAGGCGGTCGGCGTGGCTTTGCGCGTAGTCAGCCACGGCCATCACGGCTTCCACCAGCGCGGCCACGTCGCCCACCGGTCGCCCGCGAAAGCCGCGCAGCAGCGGCCAGACGCGCAGGGACTCCAGCGCCGCCTGCACCTCATGGCGCTGCACCGGCAGCAGCAAGGTGCGCGCGTCTTGCAACAGCTCCACCAGCACGCCCCCGGCACCCACGGTGAGCGACAGGCCAAACTGCGCGTCGCGCTGCACGCCCACAATGACTTCGGCCACCACGTTCGCGGCCATTTGCTCGACCAAAAAGTGGTCCGACAGATGGGCAATTTTGTCCAGCGCCGCCTGTACTTGCGCCGTATTGGCCAGATTCAGGTGCACCGCACCGGCCTCGGTTTTGTGCGCCAACTGCGCCGACACGGCTTTGAGCACCACGGGATAGCCCAACGCATCGGCAGCATCGACCACCTGCGCGGCGGCCACCACCTGGCCTTTGGGCACCGGCAGGCCAAAGGCCGCCAGGGCGCGCTTGGCAGTGGCCTCGTCCAGCGTGCGCGAGCTGCCTGCTTGCAGCGCTTGCACCGAGGGAAGAGGCTTCAACACGGCCAGCGACCGTGCCGCCGCACCCACCTGGGCGGCGTGGGCAATGGCGTCCAGACAATCGGGCAGGCCGTGCATGGGCGCAATGCCCTGGGCCATGAGCGCCTGGGCGTAATCCTCGGGCAGGTCTTCCGGCAGGCTGGCGACCACGGTGGCGGCTTTGCTGCGCGCCCTACCCCCTACCAAGCCACCCCCTAAGCCACCTGATACGCCTCTCACTGCGCCATTGATTACGCCATCTAATGCGTCGTTACCTGGGCTGCTGCCCAACGCGTCGCCGGCGTGGGCAGCGGTCACAAAGGCGTCGACCGTGGTGCCCCAACTGTCCGCGCTGCAGCGGTCCAAGCGCGGGTAGTCCAACACCAGCAGGTGGGCGTCAAAGCCGCAGTCCATCAGGCCGCTAAAGCATTCGGTCTGCGCCGCCAGGTCGCCCCAGATGTAGGTGTGGTAGTCCAGCGGGTTGGTGATGGTGACCTTGTCGCCCAGCACCGCGTGCAGGCGGGCGTGCGCTGGGCCGGGGATGGGCGGCATTTCCAGGCCGCGCGGCTGCGCCAAATCGGCCACCAGCGAAGCCTCGCCGCCCGAGCAACTGGCCGAAATAATGCGCTTGCCGCCCAGAGCGCCGTGCACGTGCAAAAACTTGCAGGTCTCGATCAGCCCGGAAGGGTCGCGCACCCGGGCCACGCCGCAGCGGGCGAACAGCGCGTCGTACAAGGCGTCTGGCCCGGCCAGCGAGCTGGTGTGGCTCATGGCGGTTTGCGCGCCCAGCGCGGACGATCCGGCCTTGAGCGCCACCAGCGGCACGCCTTGGCGCAGCGCCTTGAGCGCCACGCGCGAAAATGCTGCCACGTCGTCCAGCCCCTCAATATGCATGCCGATCACGCTCACGCGCGGGTCGGCCAAGAGCGCGTCCACCAGGCTTTCCATGCGACTGCCCGCTTTGTTGCCTACGGTAATTAAGTAGGCCACCGGCAGCGCGCGCCGCTGCATGGTCAGGTTCAGGCCGATGTTGCCGCTCTGGGTGATCAGCGCCACGCCGCGCTCCACGCGTTGGCCGCCGTGCTGGTCGGGCCACAAGGCCACGCCGTCCAAGTAGTTGAGCATGCCGTAGCAGTTGGGGCCAAGCAAGGCCATGGCGCCCGCCTTGTGGACGAGCTGGTGCTGCAAAGCGACACCCTCGCCGCCCACTTCGGCAAAGCCCGAGGCGTAGCAAATCACGCCGCCTGCGCCGCGCGCGGCCAACTGGCCCACGATGGCCACCGTGGCCTCGCGCGGCACGGCGACAAAGCTGGCGTCGGGCGCCTGGGGCAGCGCGGCCACGTC
>CAIYQF010000359.1 GCA_903928325.1 uncultured beta proteobacterium
AGATTGATGACGCCAATGTGCTGGCTTGTGTGCAGCGCGGTGTCAACGTCATCCAGCTCAACTTGGACGAGGGACTGGCGATGTTTGACGACGCCTCGTTCGACGTGGTCTTGCAAATCGACACCTTGCAGCACCTGCGCAACGCCGAGGTCATGCTGCTTGAGACCGCGCGCGTGGGGCGCATTGGCATCGTGGCTTTTCCCAACTTTGCCCATTGGCCCAACCGCCTGAGCGTGTTGTTCGGGCGCATGCCGGTGACCAAGCGCTTGCCCTACCAGTGGTACGACACGCCCAATATCCGCGTGGGCACCCATGCCGACCTGGGCGCACTGGCGCAGCGCGCGGGGCTGCGCGTGGTAGACAGCTTTGGCTTGTCTGACGGCCAGACCGTGCGCTTTCTGCCCAATTGGCGGGCGGGCACCTCGGTCTACAAGCTATCCCGCTGAGGCGCTGCGTAAGCGACGGCCACGCGACTGCTATGCCTGACAACGCCGCATCGCCCCCGGTCACATTTCGCCAGGCGCTGGGCTTTTGGTTCAAGCTGGGTTGCATCAGCTTTGGCGGACCGGCTGGGCAAATTGCCCTCATGCACGGCGAGCTGGTGGAGCAGCGGCACTGGATTTCGCAGCGGCGCTTTTTGCACGCGCTGAACTACTGCATGCTCTTGCCCGGCCCGGAGGCGCAGCAGCTCGCCACCTACCTGGGCTGGCTGATGCACCGCAGCTGGGGCGGCGTAGCGGCTGGAGTCTTGTTCGTGCTGCCATCGTTGCTTTTGTTGATCGGTTTGAGCTGGGCTTACATGGTGTTTGGCCAACTGCCGTGGATGGCGGCGCTGCTTTGGGGCATCAAGCCAGCAGTAGCGGCCTTGGTACTCCAAGCAGTGCAGCGCATGGGCAGCCGCACGCTGCAGACGCCCCGGCGCGCGCCACTCTTGTGGGCGATTGCGGTACTCAGCTTTGGGGCGGCAGCGGCGTTGCAAGTGCCGTTTCCGGCCCTGGTGCTGGTGGCAGCCCTAGCAGGCGCGGTGGCGCAGCGCTGGCTGCCAGGGCAGTTTGCCGCTGGCGCAGCGCACGGGGCATCCAGCGCCAGCACCTGTTCGTCAAAGCCTGCGGCCTGGATTGACGACCACACTCCGACCCCGGCGCATGCGCGCTATTCTCCGAAGCGTCTGGCCCGGGTGCTAGCAGCAGGCGCAGCGCTCTGGCTGCTGCCCATGGGCGCGCTGGTAGCGCTATGGGGTTGGGACGGCACGCTGGCGCAGATGGCCTGGTTTTTTACCAAGGCGGCCTTGCTGACTTTTGGCGGCGCCTACGCCGTACTACCCTATGTGTATCAGGGCGCGGTGGAGCACTTTGGCTGGCTCAGCGCCGCGCAGATGATGGACGGCCTGGCGCTGGGCGAGACCACGCCGGGGCCGCTGATCATGGTGGTGGCTTTTGTCGGCTTTGTCGGCGGCTGGGGCCAGGCGGTGCTGGGGCCGCAGGCCTTGTTCTGGGGCGCAGCGCTGGCCGCTACCTTGGCCACCTGGTTTACCTTTTTGCCCTCGTTCATCTTCATTCTGGCCGGGGGGCCGCTGATCGAGTCCACCCACGGCAAGCTGCAGTTCACCGCGCCGCTGACCGCCATCACGGCGGCCGTGGTCGGTGTGATGGCCAGCTTGGCGGTGTTTTTCGTGCTGCACATCGCACACCCGGGC
>CAIYQF010000360.1 GCA_903928325.1 uncultured beta proteobacterium
CCACCAGCAAAATCGTGGTTCCGCGCTCGCGATTGATGCGCACCACGATCTCGAAAATCTCTTTGGTCAGCTTGGGGCTCAGGCCCAGGCTGGGCTCGTCGAGCAGCATCAGGTCGGGGTTGGCCATCAGCGCGCGCGAGATCGCCAACATTTGCTGCTGGCCGCCTGACAGCAAGCCGGCGTCTTGGGTGCTGCGCTCTTGGAGGATGGGAAAGTAGCCAAACACGGTTTCGATGTCGCGCGCTACGCCGTCACGGTCGCTGCGGGTGTAGGCGCCCATCAGCAGGTTGTCGCGCACGCTGAGCAGCGGAAACACCTCGCGGCCCTCGGGCACATGGCTGAGGCCCTGCTGCACGATGAAGGACGGGTCTTTGGCAGTGATGTCCTGGCCCTTGAAGGCGATAGAGCCTTTGCGCGGGTCAATGATGCCGGAGATGGTCTTCAAAATCGTGGTTTTGCCCGCACCGTTGGAGCCCAGCACGGCGGCGATTTCGCCACGGCGCACTTGTAGACTCACGCCGCGTATGGCTTTGATGGGTCCGTAGGCGCTCTCCACGTTCAAGAGGCTGAGGACCGGCTCGTCGCTGATTGCGGGTGGCATGCTGCTCATACGGCACCCCCTGTGGTGGTGGCGCTGCTGGAGCGGCGCAGCGAAGACACATCGTCCACCGTGCCCAAATAGGCTTCAATCACGCCCGGGTCGCTTTGCACTTCGCGCGGCGTGCCCATGGCCAGCACTTCGCCCTGGTTCATGGCCAGCACCCGGTCCGACACCTTGGACACCAGGCCCATGTCGTGTTCGACCATCAGCACGCTGATGCCTAACTCTTGTTGAATGTCCTGGATCCAGAAGGCCATGTCGTCGGTTTCGTCCACGTTCAGGCCCGAAGATGGCTCGTCGAGCAGCAGCAGCCGGGGCTCGGTGCACAGGGCGCGCGCCATCTCCACCACTTTGCGCACGCCGTAGGGCAAACCAGCAACAAACGTGTCGCGGTAGTGCTGCAGGTTGAGGAAGTCGATCACCTCTTCGGCCTTCTCGCGCGAGCGCAACTCCGCTTCGCGCACCGCCGGGGTGAAAAACAGGTCTTGCCAAAAACCCGTCTGGCGGTGCGTGTGGCGGCCAATCAAGAGGTTGTGCAGCACCGAGGCGTGCTCAAACAGCTCGATATTCTGGAAGGTGCGCGCAATGCCCAGCGCCGCCACGTCTTGCGGTGCCTGCGCAGTCAGTTTGACCATGCCTTGCGGCCCCAGGTAGTCAATTTCCCCCGTGGTGGGGGTGTAAATGCGGCTGATCAGGTTAAACACCGTGGTCTTGCCTGCGCCGTTGGGCCCGATCAGCGTGAATACTTCGCCCGGTTTAACGTCAAAGCTCACGTTGTTGACGGCCAGCACGCCGCCAAAGCGCACGCTCAAATTCTTGGTAGATAAAAGAGGGGCGCTCATTTCAGGCGGTCCGATTTCTGGAAAGACTTCTGCCGCTTGAACATGCCCTTGCGGTAGAACGGAAACATCTCAATATAAGTGCGCACCTTGAGCCAGCGGCCGTACAAGCCCATGGGCTCAAACAACACAAAGGCAATCAGCACCGCGCCGTAGACCACGCCCTGCAAGCCCGGCGCCTGGCCAATGACGGCGGGCAGGTAGTCTTTGACCATGGAAATCAGCTGCGGCATGGTGATCAGGAAAATCGCCCCCAAAAACGCGCCATGCACCGAGCCCAGGCCGCCGATCACAATCATTAAAAGCAAGTCAATCGACTGCAGGATGTTGAACTGGTCGGGAGAGATAAATTGAAGTTTGTGCACATACAGCGCCCCCGCCACTCCGGCCAGCGCGGCAGAAATGGCAAACGAAAGGGTTTTATAGCGCGCCAGGTGGATGCCCATGCTTTGGGCGGAAATCTCGGAGTCGCGGATGGCGACAAACGCCCGCCCGGTGGGGGCGCGCAACAGGTTCAGAATGCCCAAGGTGGCAAATACGGTAATCACCAGGCATAGGAAATAGAACTGGATTTCGGTATCCAACACCCAGCCAAACAGATTAGGCTTCTTGATATGGATGCCCGCGTTGCCGCCAGTGACCGATTCCCAGCGCGCCAGCACCTCTTCCACAATAAAGCCAAAGGCCAAGGTCGCCATGCCCAGATAAATGCCTTTGACGCGCAGCGCGGGCAAACCCACCACCACACCCACCGCCGCCGACAGCGCGGCCGCTGCGGCCAATGCAATGGGAAAGGGCACACCCATATTGCTCAGCACCGCATGCGTGTAGGCGCCCACACCCAAAAAGGCAGCGTGGCCCAGCGAAAACAAGCCGGTAAAGCCCGCCAGCAGCATGATGCCCAGCGCCGCAATGCTGTAAATCAGCACAAAGGTGAGCTGCGCCAGCCAGTACTCGGTAAACAGCCAGGGCGCGGCCAGCAGCAAGAGCACCAACACGCTGTACCAGAACACGTGCCCGCCGTGCTTAGCCAGCGCAATGTCTTGCGCGTAATGGGTTTTGAAAATGAAACGCATGTCAGACCTTTTTGCGCAGTTTTTCGCCAAACAGGCCGTTGGGCTTGACCATCAACATCACCAGCACCACGATGTAGGCGGCAGTGTCCTTAAAGCCGTCGGGCAAATAAAAGCCCGAGAACGACTCCACCAGCCCAATCACCACACCACCCACAATGGCGCCAGGCAGGCTGCCAAAGCCACCCACCACCGCCGCCGGAAAGGCCTTGAGGCCAATAAACCCCATATTGGCGTGCACGAAAGTAATAGGCGCCAGCAGCAAGCCCGCCAGACAGGCCACGGCGGCGGCCAGCGCCCAGGCAATGCCGTTGAGCCGCTTGACCGGAATGCCCATGTAGTAGGCCGCGAGCTGGTTTTGCGAAGCCGCCTGCATGGCGATACCCAGTTTGCTGTAGCGAAACAGCGCAAACAACAAGAGGCACAGCACACCGGTGGCGGCGATTACTACCATGTGTTCGACATTGAGCACCAAACCTGCCACGCGCCAGATCTCGTCTTTGTACGGCACCGGCAGCGCCAAGGTGTCGGTGCCCATGCCTGGAATCATAGTGATCAGGCCGCGCGCCACGTAGCCAATGCCGATGGTCAACATGACAATGGAAAAGGCGGGTTGGCCCAGAATGGGGCGGATTACCGCAAACTCGATCAGCGCACCCAGAAGCGCTGTGGCTGCCACAGCACCGAGCACCGCGAGCCAATAAGGCAGGCCCAAAAGCGTCATGCCCACCAGACCGGCAAACGCACCCAACATCATCAACTCGCCTTGGGCGAAGCTGACCGTTTCGGTGGCCTTGTAAATGAGCACGAAGCCCATGGCGATCAGTCCGTAGATGCACCCTTGTGCTATTCCGCTGATCATCAATTGAAAAAACTGCACCTGTTCTCCCCGTGTTGTGCAGTCAGGTTATATCTGCAAGGCGTCCATTCCTTGATAGGGTTGTTACTGACTTTTGGACATTAAATAATATTGCCTTCTTTGCGAACTCAATTTTTTGGAATAGGACGCGGGCGACCGGCATCATCAATTGCCACATAGGTGACAAGCGCCTCGGTGACTTTGATGTAGCGGCCTTGGCTGCGAAAGCGCTCTGCAAACACCTCCACCTTGACCGTGATCGAGGTGCGGCCAATGCGCACCACCTTGGAAAAAAAGGACAAGATGTCACCCACCCGCACCGGTTGCTTAAAGATGAATTCATTGACCGCCACCGTCGCCATACGGCCCTGGGTGTAGCGTGCGGGCAGTACCGAACCCGCCAAGTCCACCTGCGCCATCACCCAGCCGCCAAAAATATCGCCGTTGGCGTTGCAGTCCCCCGGCATGGGGATGACCTTGAGCACCAGGTCTTGGTCGGTGGGTAGCCCCTCGGTGCTGGGCGGGTGGTCAGGGCTTGCGGAGGTGGACATGGGCACAATCGGAGTTTGATGTTTTGAATTGTCCCCCATGCGCTCTTTTGGCCCTTCTGCCGATTCCCCCCGCCACGCGCCAATCGCCGCCGGTGCGGCAGCCCCCACTCCGACAGGCCTCAAAGCCAGCGACTGGGGCACCTTAAAGCGCCTGTTCCCCTATTTGTGGGCCTACAAATGGCGGGTGATGGTCGCACTCTCGTTCATGGTGGGCGCCAAAGTGGCCAATGTGGGCGTGCCCTTGCTGCTCAAAAACCTGGTCGACACCATGACGCCCAAGCCCGGCGACTTGTCCGCCGTACTGGTGGTGCCGGTGGCTTTGCTGGTGGCGTATGCGGCGCTGCGCTTAAGCACCTCGCTGTTTGCCGAGCTGCGCGACTTGGTGTTTGCCAAGGCCACCGAGGGCGCGGCGCGCAGCATCTCGCTGGGCGTGTTTCGCCACTTGCACGCCATGAGCCTGCGCTTTCACCTGGACCGCCAGACCGGCGGCATGACGCGCGACATCGAACGTGGCACGCGCGCGGTGCACTCGCTGGTGTCGTATTCGCTCTACAGCATCGTGCCCACACTGATCGAGGTGGGGCTGGTGCTCACGCTCTTGGCGGTCAAGTTTGATGTTTGGTTTGCGGGAATTACCGTGATTGCGCTGGTGCTCTACATCAGCTTCACCATCAGCATGACGGAATGGCGCACGCAGTTTCGCAAGCGCATGAACGAGCTCGATTCCAAGGCCCACACCCGCGCCATCGACTCGCTGCTCAATTTCGAGACTGTCAAATACTTCAACAACGAAGAGTTCGAGGCCCGCCGCTACGACGACAACCTGGAGCGCTACCGCCAGGCCGCTTTAAAGAGCCAGCGCACCCTGAGCATTCTCAATGCGGGCCAGCAGCTGATCATCGCCTTTGCCCTAGTGGCCATGCTGACGCGCGCCACGCAGGGCGTGGTCGATGGTCGCATGACGCTGGGCGACCTGGTGATGGTCAACGCCTTCATGATCCAGATCTACATACCGCTGAATTTTTTGGGCGCGATCTACCGAGAGCTCAAGCAAAACCTGATCGACTTGGAAAAAATGTTCACTCTGCTCGAGCGAGAGCAAGAGATCGCCGACGCGCCCGATGCCCATGCGCTGGTGCTAGCGCAGGGTGCGGCCAGTGCCAGCGTGCGCTTTGACCATGTGAGCTTTGCCTACGACCCGGCGCGCCCCATCTTGCACGACATCAGCTTTGACATTCCGGCGGGCGAGACCGTGGCGGTGGTCGGACCTTCGGGGTCGGGAAAATCTACATTAGCGCGGCTCTTGTATCGTTTCTATGAAGTCCAGCAAGGCGGCATTTCGGTCGCAGGCCAAGACATCCGCACGCTCACCCAAGCCAGCCTGCGCGCCGCCATTGGCATCGTGCCGCAAGACACGGTGCTGTTTAACGACACGGTGCAGTACAACATTGCTTACGGTCGACCTGGCAGCAGCCTGGCCGAGGTGCAGGCTGCTGCGCGTGCTGCACACATTGACTCCTTCATTGCCAGCACGCCCGCAGGCTACGACACCATGGTGGGCGAGCGCGGGCTCAAGCTCTCAGGCGGCGAAAAGCAGCGGGTAGCCATTGCCCGCACCTTGCTCAAAGACCCGCCCATTCTGATTTTTGATGAAGCCACCAGCGCACTGGACTCGGCCAACGAGCGTGCCATCCAAGCCGAACTGGCCCGCGTGGCCCACAACAAAAC
>CAIYQF010000361.1 GCA_903928325.1 uncultured beta proteobacterium
CAAATTGAGGTTGCCGTTGGACAAGGTGCACAAGATGTATTTGCTTTTCAGCCGGGTCAGTCCGGCCACCACGTCGGGCCAGGCGGCCAGCCGGTGCCACACCAAGTTGAGCTGCGCGCGCTGCGCATCCCCCAAGTGCGCCAGGCCAAAGTCGGGCAGGATGCCTGCCAAAATTTGCCGGTGCAAATCGTCTATCAGCGTCCACGGCTGCGCGCCTGACATCACCCGCGCCATGGCCGGTGCGTAGCCCGCGCGCCAAGCCAGCGCAAACGCGTCGCCGTCCACCTGCGGGTAGCGCTGCTGCATTTCCAGCACGATGCTGCCGTGCCAATCGACGATGGTGCCGAAGATGTCGAAGGCAAGGACTTGGAGCGTTTGCGGGTCAAGCGCAGGGAGTGCGGTGGTAGGCATGTTGAAGTCCTTTGGCGTTGCAGCGTGGTGGGAGGATAGCGGCAAGCGTGGCATCATGGCGCGGTGCACTTTCCACCAGTTTTGCGTCTTGCCCTGGAGATTTTTTATGAACGCCCGCCTGCCCGACACTGTTTTGAACCCCGCCCAAGCCCTGGACCAAGTCGGCCAGGCCTGGGACCGTGACATCGTGTCCCGCTTGAGCGAGTACATCGCCATTCCCGCCAAGTCGCCCGCCTTTGACGCCGACTGGGCCGCCCACGGCTACTTGGAAACTGTGGTTCGCAAGACCGCGCAGTGGATTGAGGCGCAAAAAGTGGCCGGCCTCACGCTCGAAGTGGTGCGCCTGCCCGGTCGCACGCCGGTGCTTTTGTTTGAAGTGGCCGCCACACGCAGCGCGCAAGAAGGGGTAAGTACCCAGACCGTGCTGATGTACGGCCACCTGGACAAGCAGCCCGAGTTTTCCGGCTGGCGCAGCGACCTGGGGCCGTGGACGCCCGTGTACCAGGACGGCAAGCTCTACGGACGCGGCGGCGCCGACGACGGTTACGCTGCCTATGCCGCCATTGCTGCGATTCAGGCGCTCAAAACCCAAAAAGTAGCGCACCCACGCATCATCGGCCTGATCGAGACGTGTGAGGAAAGCGGCTCTTACGACCTGCTGCCCTATGTGGACGCGATGCGCACGCGCCTGGGCGATGTGGGCCTGGTGGTGTGCCTGGACTCGGGCGCAGGCAACTACGACCAGCTCTGGCTGACCAACAGCCTGCGCGGCATGGCCAGTGGCGTGCTCAAGGTGGAAATATTGACCGAAGGCGTGCACTCGGGCGACGCCAGCGGCGTGGTGCCGTCGAGCTTTCGCATCCTGCGCCACCTGCTCGACCGGCTGGAAGACAGCGCTACCGGGCGCCTGCTGCCCGAGAGCTTCTACTGCCCGGTGCCACCCGAGCGCATGGCCCAGGCGCAGGCCACCGCCGACATCTTGGGCGACGAGCTGTACAAGCGCTTTCCCTGGGCGCACTACGACTGCGGTGGCGCCAGCCAGTTTGCGCTGCCCACCACCACCGCCCCGCTGCAAGCCCTGCTCAACCGCACCTGGCTACCCACGCTCAGCGTCACCGGCGCCGACGGTTTTCCTGAGATGAAAAACGCCGGTAATGTGCTGCGCCCCTACACCGCCTTCAAGCTCTCGCTGCGCCTGCCCCCGCTGGTGGAGGCGGCTGGCGCGGTGCAGGAACTCAAAGCCCTGCTTGAAGACAACGCGCCCTACCAAGCCA
Source organism: uncultured beta proteobacterium (assembly GCA_903928325.1). Taxonomy (GTDB): domain Bacteria; phylum Pseudomonadota; class Gammaproteobacteria; order Burkholderiales; family Burkholderiaceae_C; genus Allorhodoferax. The sequence goes on from CAIYQF010000361.1 coordinate 1,686, forward strand.
AAGTCACTTTTGAGGGCGGCGGTGGCGCCACCGGCTGGAACGCACCCAGTACCGCGCCCTGGTTTGAGCAGGCCCTGAACGCTGCGTCCCAAGCGCACTTTGGCGCGCCCTGCGGCTACATCGGCCAAGGCGGCACGATTCCATTGATGAACATGCTCTGCACCGGCTTTCCCAAAGCGCAAATGATGGTCTGCGGTGTGCTCGGCCCCAAGAGCAACGCCCACGGGCCCAACGAGTTTTTGCACGTGCCTTACGCCAAAAAGCTCACCGCCGCCGTAGCCCAAGTGATCGCCAGCTTTCCCTGAAAACCACGCCCGAAACTCTTTGAAAGCTCCCCCATGACCGCCGCCCAACTGTCCGAAATCACCACCCCCCACGGCGATACGCTGGCCGTGCGCGACTGGCCGCTGCCCGCCGCCGTGCTACCGCGCGCCTTGGTGCTCATCGTCCACGGCCTGGGCGAGCACAGCGGGCGCTATGAACACGTGGCGCAGCAGCTCAATGGCTGGGGCTTTGCGGTGCGGGCGTTTGATCTGGGGGGTCACGGCCAATCCAGCGGCGCGCCGGGCAGCCTGGCCGATGACAACCGCCTGCTCGACGACCTGGCCCTGGTGCTGGACCGCAGCCGCG
>CAIYQF010000362.1 GCA_903928325.1 uncultured beta proteobacterium
ATGAGGTCTTCAGGTTTTTTGTAATCCGCCAACAGGCGGTCTATCAGTTCGTTGCTTACGGTCATTTCTCTTCCTTTGAGAACTTTGGCAGTTTCCTGCCATTAGACCGTTTACACAAAATCTAGGACACCCCCATGCTATGCGTAGGTATGTTTGTAGGTACAGGAGGGAAAAAGAAATGAACTATTCAGCATTCATGCGGGTTTCTGAGCATCTTAGTAAAGACGCCTTCCCGCCAGATGGTTAGTAAACATGCGCCCTTCGGGGCGTTTTGTTTTTTTGCCACCCACACGCAACACGCACCCACTGTGGACAATGGCCTGGTTTTCAGGTATTGGCCATCGGCCAAGCCCATCCGCTAGGTTTGGTAGTGGCAGACACACTGATCGACATAGGCCTGTGCCGCATCTTCTGCGGCCTGGCGTGTGCTGGCGCAGACCATGACATAGCCAATCCGGTCGGCATTGTCCATGGGCGGTTGAACCCGATCGCCGGGGTGCTTGAGGATTTCGACACAGCCAATGGCGGGGTCGGGTTGCGCTGGCAGGGTGATGCTGGCGAGAACGCCCGCCTGGTCCGCCACGATCCAGCGTGTCGTGGCCACGCTGCCAGTGGCCAGACAGTTGGCGCCCGCTTCGCCCAGGTGCAGGGCGATGAGTTGCTGGTGCATGGATGTGCCCAGTGCCAAGCCCATCAAACGGGCTATTTTGGCCCCGACCAAACGGGCATTGATTTCGATGAGTTGGGGGCCGTCGCGGGTAAGCATCAGCTCGATGTGCGCGGCACCCCAGTCAAAGCCCACCGCGTCGAGCAGGGAAAAAACATAGCTTTCAAGGTCTGAAAATTCTGGCGCCATGGGCGTAAACGTGCCGCCGCGAATGGCGAAAGACGGCTGTGCGTAGAACACTTTTTCATTGACGCCCAACAACTGGTGTACGCCATTGCGGCTCAAGGTGTCGCACCCGACAACGGTGCCGGTCATGTAGCGTTCAACCAATAGCCGATCGTTGGCCTTGACGCCCAAGCCATAGTCCACGCCCGAGGGCAGCATATCGCCCAGGGGGGTGAGCAAAGGGTCCAGGTCTTCGGGGTGTTCAATGAGCACAATGTTTTGCGACCCGAAACCGTCCACCGGCTTGATGAGTACCGGCAAACCGAGTTGGGCGACGGCGTTTTGCAACTCTTCATTGGACTGGGCCAAGGCAAACGCGGGCTGCGCGATGCCGCAGCTTTGTAGCAGGCTGCGAACCTTGAACTTGTCGCGCAGCAGCGTAGCGCAGCGGACGTTTAAAAACCGCAAGCCCAGCGCTTTTGCCAAATGGGCGGCATCCACCAGCCGTATGTCTATAAGGCACAACACGGCATCAAACGGGTCGCTTGCATGCAGAGCCAGCACCTGTTGCTCCAGCTGCGGGTAGCGCAAGCCAGGCACATCGAGCCAGTGCGATGCCTGGGATACCAGTGCCCAGACCTCAGCTTGGGCGCGGTAGTGACCGATTTGGGCGCTCAAAAACGTAAACCGGTCTCCACGATCCAGTGCCGCTTGCAACACATCGGCGTCGTTGCCTCCCGGCAGTTCAAAAACTAACAGATGGGCCATTGGTTTACTCGGGCTCGATTCCCGCCAATTGAATGGCCTTGCGCCACACGACCAATTGCTCTTTGGCATACGCAGCCAGCTCAGCCGGACTGGACGCATGGGCTTCAAACCCCTGTTTGGCGAACTCGGATTCGACATCCGGCCGTTTCAATATCGCGCCGATCTCTGCATTGAGCCGCTGGACCAAGGCGACGGGCATTTTGGCCGGACCAAAAACCCCGGCCCAGGGCACGATGGACAGGTTCTTCATGCCGGACTCCGCCATGGTCGGAACCGACGGCAGCAGCGCGCTGCGTTGGTCTTGCAGCGTCACCAAGGCCTTGAGCTTTCCCTCCTTTACCCAGGGCAGGGCGTTGGCGGGTGTTGCAAACATGAGCTGCACCCGACCAGCCAAAAAGTCGTTCATGGCCGGCACCTCCCCTTTGTAAGGGATGTGGTTCATGGCAAGGTGTGCGCTGGTCGCCAATTCTGCCGTGGCCACAATGGCGCCGGTGTTTCCGCTGGCGTAGTTCAATTCACCTGGGTGCTGGTGTACATAGGCAATCAACTCAGCCAGCGTATTGGCTGGCACGCTGGGGTGGGCAAACAAGAAAAAAGCAAACTTCCCCGCGCTGATGACTGGGGTGAAGTCCGTTAACACCTCGTAGGGCAACTGCTTGCGCATCGCAGGTACGGCGGACATCGCGCCATAGGTTGCAAAAAACAAGGTGTAGCCATCGGGCGCCGACTTGGCGACGGCTTCGGCGGCAATGGCACCGTCGGCGCCGGGCTTGTTGTCCACCAGTACCGGCTGCCCCAAGGCCTCGCCCAGCGGTTTTGCGATCACCCTGGCCACGATGTCTGCCGCTCCGCCCGCTGGAAACGGCACGACCAAGTGGATGGGATGCTTGGGATAGGCGTCCGGATGCTCCACCTGCGCCGTGGCCAATTGCAGCGACGCCACCAACCAGCCCAGAACAAACGCCTTCAACACCGCGCTATGTACCACGTAACAAGGACGTTCGAGCCAGGTAAGGGATCGGCTTAGGCAGAGCTTGCCGCCGCAGCGGCGGGGGCGATTCCTGCCCCCTGGCTTTGCATATTGGCCGACATGGCCTGCAAGAAGGTGTTAAGCGACGCGTTATTGCCGCTCACCCCCAGGGTGTTGAGCAGGTTTTTAAAGCTTTGGTCCAAGCTTGCCGTAGATGTGGCGGTGGCCGCAGCTGGCGCGGTGGCCGCAGTACTTGGGTCGGTGGCGGCAGCCGAGGTTTGGGCAATCAGCGAACCCAACTCCGCACCCAGTTTGGCGTCCGCGGCGGCGCCGCCTCCGTGGTGGTGGTGGTGCCCTTGGACAGGCGCCGTGGCGCCCGTGCCAGGGGCTGCTGCTGCAACTTGTGCCGTGGCCGGTGCCGAGCCCGCAGCGTTGGCGCTGGCGGCGGACGTGCCCGCAGCGTCTTGCGCTTGCAGTGAATCAAAAAGATTGCGTTCAAAAGCGGCCAGCGCTTGGGCGATCTGGTCGCTGGTGGCGGTGGATGAAACGCCAGCGGCTGCAGTGGTGGTGGCCGACGTGCTGGCCGCGCCTGCAGGGGCGCCTGCGATGGGCGTGAGGGTCTGTAGGAACGTGCTGGTAGTGGCGTTGACATTGGCCAGCGGGTTGGCGTTGGCGGCTTGCGCGCCTGCACCTTCGTGGCGCGACCCGCGCCAGGCCTGTGCGGCCTGCTGTGCCGCACCCAAATCACCGGCTTGCAGAGCCTGGCCAATCTGGGCCAAGGGGCTATTGGTATTGGCCGCTGCCGCCGGGTTGTTGGCGCTGATGGTGGCAAACGCTTGCTGCGCAGCGGCCAGGTCTCCGCCTTGCAGCGCGGCGCCCAAGGCTTTCATGTTTTGCTGGCGTTGCTGCCAATTGCCCACCGCATTGCTTTGATTGA
>CAIYQF010000363.1 GCA_903928325.1 uncultured beta proteobacterium
CTCAAACAGGGCGATATGGACCAATCCACCACCTTCGGAGAAGACCCGGCATTCATGGCGCGCAGCTGGGTGGACAAGGGTGCGCGGCGTTTGCATCTGGTGGATTTGAACGGCGCTTTTGCTGGGCACCCCAAGAACGAGATGGCGATCCGCAAGATTTTGAAAGCGGTGGGTAGTGAAGTCGATGTGCAGCTCGGCGGCGGCATTCGCGACTTGGACACGATTGAACGCTACCTCGACGCCGGTTTGCGCTACGTCATCATTGGCACCGCAGCCGTCAAAAATCCAGGTTTCTTGCAGGACGCCTGCACCGCCTTTGGTGGCCACATCATTGTTGGCCTGGACGCACGCGACGGCAAGGTTGCTACCGATGGCTGGAGTAAGCTGACCCGCCACGACGTAGTCGATCTGGGCAAGAAGTTTGAAGACTACGGTGTTGAATCCATCATCTACACCGACATCGGCCGCGACGGCATGCTCAGCGGCATCAACATCGAGGCCACGGTCAAACTGGCCCAGGCATTGTCGATTCCGGTGATCGCCTCAGGTGGCCTGAGCAACCTGGCCGACATCGAGGCCCTGTGTGCGGTGGAGGAGGATGGCGTGGAGGGTGTGATTTGTGGCCGCGCCATTTACACCGGCGACCTCGACTTTGCCGCTGGGCAAGCCCGCGCTGACGGAATCAATGGCTGATGGCGCCGCGCTATGCCGCAGCGAAACCCTGCACGGCCAGCCAGGCCAGCGCCTCTCGCTGGCCAACGGCGACGCAGTGTGGGTGGCCTTGCAGGGCGCGCACGTGGTGTCTTGGCAGGCGGCGGGCCGCGAGCGCCTGTACCTGAGCCCGCGCAACCACTGGGACGGCCACAGCGCTATTCGCGGTGGTGTGCCCGTGTGTTTTCCCCAGTTCAACCAGCGCGGCGGCCTGCCCAAGCACGGCTTTGCCCGCAATAGCGTTTGGACGGCCGGCCAGGCCCTGGTGCAAGACGACCATGTGCAGCAAGATTTCACCTTGTCCTGGAGTGCCCAGACCTTGGCCATTTGGCAGCCGCGCTTTGAGGCGCGCCTGCGGGTGGCCCTGGCGCCAGCCGCACTGACGGTGACGCTCACCGTGCACAACCTTGATACCCGGCCCTTCGCGTTTTCTGGCGCCTTGCACAGCTACCTGGCGGTGGACGATATTGCGCAGGCGCACCTGCACGGACTGGAAGGCCAGTCGGAGTGGGACGCGCTGACCGACCGCCACGCCAACGCGGCCGCCGCGCTGCAGTTTGATGGCGAATTTGACCGCGTCTATGGCGCTGCACCCGCCGCCCTGCGACTCCAAGACGGCGCCCAGCGGCTGGCGATCAGCCAAAGCCCCAGCTGGGCCAACAGCGTGGTCTGGAACCCTGGGGCTGAAAAATGTGCCGCTATGGCCGATCTGCCGCCAGACGGCTTTGCGCACTTTGTGTGCGTGGAAGCGGCCCAGGTATTTACCCCCATCACCGTTGCTGCCGCCACCAACTGGCAGGGTTGGCAGCGGTTTCAAGTGTTGACGGACTAAACCATGCTGGCCAAACGCATCATCCCTTGCCTGGACGTGACCGGCGGGCGCGTCGTCAAAGGCGTGAACTTTGTCGAACTGCGCGACGCCGGTGACCCGGTGGAAATTGCCGCGCGCTACAACGACCAAGGCGCCGACGAACTCACCTTTCTGGACATCACCGCCACCAGCGACGCGCGCGATGTCATATTGCACATCATCGAAGCCGTGGCCTCGCAGGTCTTTATTCCGCTCACCGTGGGCGGTGGGGTGCGCACCGTGGACGATGTGCGCCGCCTGCTCAACGCCGGGGCCGACAAGGTGAGCTTTAACTCGGCGGCGATTGCCAAACCGCAGGTGATTGAGGACGCCTCGCACAAGTACGGCGCCCAGTGTATTGTGGTGGCCATTGACGCCAAGCGCCGCGTGGGCGAGGCGCTGCAACTGCGCGGCCCGGGCTGGGACGTGTTCAGCCACGGCGGGCGCCAAAACACCGGCTTGGACGCCGTGGCCTGGGCCACGGAGATGGCGCGACGGGGCGCGGGCGAGATCTTGCTCACCAGCATGGACCGCGACGGCACCAAGAGCGGCTTTGACCTGGAACTAACGCGCGCTGTGGCTGACGCGGTGCCCGTGCCGGTGATCGCCTCGGGCGGCGTGGGCACCTTGGACCATCTGGCTGACGGCGTTAGCGTGGGCGGAGCCGATGCGGTGCTCGCGGCCAGCATTTTTCATTACGGCGAATTCACCGTAGGCCAGGCCAAAGCGCGCATGGCCGCACGCGGCATCCCCGTGCGATTGGACTGAACGTGAACTGGTTGGACGACATCAAATGGGACGCCCAGGGCCTGGTGCCCGCGATTGCGCAAGAGCAGGGCAGCAAAGACGTGCTGATGTTTGCCTGGATGAACCGCGAGGCGCTGCAAAAGACTGCCGAATTGGGTCGCGCGGTGTACTTCAGCCGCTCGCGCAACAGGCTCTGGTTCAAGGGCGAAGAGTCCGGCCATGTGCAAGTGGTGCACGAGATTCGCGTCGACTGCGACACCGATGTGGTTTTGTTGACCGTCACCCAACAAGGGCATTCGCCAGGCATCGCCTGCCACACTGGACGGCACAGCTGCTTTTTCAGCGTGCTCCAAGACGGACATTGGCGCGCCGTGGATCCGGTCTTGAAAAGCCCGGACTCGATTTACAAGTAATGTAGGACCAACCGTGACCCACACCTCGGATTTTTTACACGATGCGTTGGAGCGCCTGGCCGCCGTCATTGAGAGCCGCAAATCGGCCAACGGCGGTGACCCGACGGCCAGCTATGTGGCCCGCCTGCTGCACCTGGGCCCCGACGCCTTTCTGAAGAAGATCGGCGAAGAGGCCACCGAGGTGGTGATGGCGGCCAAAGACGTCGACCACGGCGGCGACAAGCGAAAAATTGTCAATGAGGTCGCCGATCTATGGTTCCATTGCCTGATCGCCCTGGCCCACTACGACCTCACCCCGACCGATGTAATCACTGAACTCGAGCGGCGTGCTGGCACCAGCGGCATTGAGGAAAAAGCGCTTCGCAAGGCGGTGCTGCGCGACGCGCAAGGCGGCTAAGGACGTTATTCAGTTTTTTATAGATGGTTCACCCTCTCATGACCGACCACAGCCCCAACCACGACCCTACTTGCCTGTTTTGCAAAATTATCGCCAAGCAGATTCCATCGCGAAGGGTGTACGAGGACGAAGAGTTCTACGCCTTTCACGACATTGCACCCTGGGCGCCGGTGCATTTCTTGCTCATTCCCAAGGCGCACATTGCGTCCATGGCGCAGGTAACGCAGGGGCACGCTGCTCTGATGGGGCGCATGATGGCCCTGGTGCCCGTGCTGGCATCGCAAGCCGGGTGCAGGCCCTATCCTGAGGGAGGCTTTCGCCTGGTGACCAACACCGGAGCCGAAGGCGGCCAAGAGGTGCGCCACCTGCACTTTCATATCATGGGTGGCCCGCGCCCCTGGTTGCGCGGCTAAATTTTCAGCACGGCGCCGACCGCACTGCGGCGACTAGAATTCCACCACTTCATAGGAGAATCGTATGGGTTTGTCAACAACGCATCTGATCATATTTTTGGTCATCATCGTGGTGATATTTGGCACCAAAAAACTGCGCAACATTGGCGCCGACTTGGGCGGTGCCGTCAAGGGTTTCAAAGACGGCATGAAAGATGGCGGCGAAAAGCCTGCCGATTCGGTTGCGCCCGCTCAGCAAGTCGCAGCCAACCCCACGGTTGCTAAGGAAACCATCGACGTGGAAGCCAAGGCCAAGCATTGAATGTGCGTGCTGGAGCGGTCCAACCCTGAGAATGGCCTAAGTGTTTGATATTGGCGTCACCAAGCTCGCGATCGTGGGCGGCATTGCTCTGATCGTGATCGGTCCGGAGAAATTGCCAGGCCTGGCAAGGACGGTTGGCACCCTGATCGGTCGTGCGCGACGTTATGTGGCCGACGTCAAGGCCGAGGTCAGTCGCTCGGTGGAGCTCGATGATTTGAAAAAATTGAAGGAAACGATGGACGCGGCAAGCCGCGAAGTCGAAAACTCGATTCAAACCAGTGCCAATGCCATAGAAAGTAGCTGGTCCCCGACGCCTGCGCCAGACACGCCCAGCGCGCCGCTGCCGTATTACTCAATGGCCCGGCCCATCAAAAAGCACTGGCGCGCCAAAATTAGCGCTACGCCCCATTGGTACAAGGCCCGCTCGGGAACCCGTACCAAAGCTTTGTCCGGTGCTGCGCGCGTGGCGCGATTTCGCTTACCCAAAAGTAGTTCATGAACGATTCCGGCTCCAAAGAAGACGAACTCGCGGGCACCGAGCAGCCCTTTGTCCAACACCTGTTTGAGTTGCGCGACCGATTGCTGCGGGCGGTCTACGGCATCGCGGCAGTGTTTGCGGTGCTGGTGTTTTTTCCTGGACCGTCCAGGTTGTATGACTATCTGGCCATGCCTTTGGTGAAGGCTTTGCCCGAGGGGTCAAAAATGATTGCTGTGGGCGTTGTGTCGCCGTTTTTGGTGCCCATTAAGGTCTCAGTGATGGCGGCCATTGCCCTGTCGCTTCCTTGGATTCTTTACCAGATATGGGCATTTGTCGCGCCGGGTTTGTACAAGCACGAAAAGAAGCTGGTGCTACCCCTGGTGGCTGCAAGCACGGTGTTGTTTTACGCAGGGGCAGCGTTCTGCTACTTCTTTGTATTTGGCCAGGCTTTCCCAGCTATCCAAAAGATGGCGCCAGCCTCGGTGGCAGTTAGTCCGGATATTGAAGCCTATTTGGACTTTGTGATTACGATGTTCATCGCCTTTGGCGTGGCCTTTGAGGTGCCTATCGTGGTCGTCATTCTGGCGCGCTTAGGTGTAGTCACGGTGGCCCAACTCAAGAGTTTTCGTACCTACTTTATTGTTGCAGCCGCAGCCGTGGCGGGCTTGGTAACGCCGCCGGACCCGGTTTCCATGTTGGCCTTGCTGGTGCCAATGTGCATCCTGTATGAGATTGGCATCTGGTCGGCCCAGATATTCCTTCGCCATACCCAGGCCCCGCCAGAGGAGGTGCCTGCGGCCGACGCTGCGGCATCTGGCAACCCACCGTGACCTGCAGCGCTGGGCCATAACGCCGTAATTTAGTGCGTGGGTTTTGGCGGCTTGGGACGGGTACCGGGCGTCACGCTCACTTGCAGCGCCTGGCTTTTGCGCTCCAAAGCAAATGCAGTGGCAACACCGGGCTGCAATGCAGCCACCTGGCTGAGCAAATGCGCCACGTCCTCTACCGCAACGCCGCCGATGGCCACGATCACGTCCCCCGGTGCCATACCGGCCTGGGCCGCGGGGCCGCGCTCTAACACCCCGGTCACGATCACACCGGAATGTGCGCGAATGCCAAAGGCCTGGCTGAGTTCGGGCGACAGGTCGTTGGGCTCCACGCCGATCCAGCCCCGCGTGACCTGCCCGTCGCGAACAATGCTTTCAAGCACCTGCTTGGCGGTGGATACGGGTATCGCAAAGCCAATGCCCAAGCTACCCCCCGAGCGCGAATAAATCGCCGTGTTGATGCCCAGCAGGTTGCCGTTGCTGTCCACCAAAGCGCCGCCCGAATTGCCGGGATTGATCGCAGCGTCGGTTTGAATAAAGTTTTCGAAGGTGTTGATGCCCAGTTGGTTGCGCCCCAGGGCGCTGACGATGCCGCTGGTGACGGTTTGCCCAACGCCAAAGGGGTTGCCGATGGCCAGCACCTGGTCGCCAACTTGCGCCGAGTCTGAGTCACCGAGCACCATCACGGGGAGTGCGTCGAGCTCAATTTTTAGGACTGCCAGGTCGCTATCGGGGTCGGTTCCCACCACTTTGGCACGGGCGCGGCGCCGGTCGTTGAGCACCACCTCAATCGTGTCCGCGCCCTCGACCACATGGTTGTTGGTCAGGATGTAACCCTTTGGGCTGACGATCACGCCGCTGCCCATGCCCCCGGAGGGCTCTGTGTCCGGCTGTGCGTCGGGCGCCCCGAAGAAAAACCGGTTCCAAGGGTCCGTCGAACCGGGTGCAAGCGGTTTGGTTTTGCCGGTGTTGATGCTTACCACGGCATCCGCCGCTTTGTGGGCTGCTAGGCGAAAGCTGCCTACTGGCACCCCATCGCTACGCAGGCTTGGCGCCTGGCGCAACGCCAAGGCGTTGCCGTCATGGGGCTCCCACCAGGCCGGCTTGAGCGTCAAAACCACAAAATAAGCCGCCAGCAGTACGGTGGTACTTTGAGAAAAAAACAGCCAAAAACGCTTCATTGACACTACTTCCACAATACAGCGCCGGGTGTGGCGCCACCGTGCAAATTGTAGGCCGCAAGTCAAATTTCAAGATCCGCAAGGGGTGTTGGCGCCAGCCCTTCTCTGCGGCGAATCATGGGGAAGCCGATAATCGTCCGCAGCAAGGTTTCACCCCATTTCCGAGACCTGCGATTGCTGGCGCCAACCCGCTTAGCCAACTGACCCAGGCAACCCTGTTGAGACCATGACCCACCACCTTGAATTGCTCCTCGCGTTTGACGCGCTCCTGCAGCCCGATCACTTCAAAGACTACTGCCCCAATGGTTTGCAGGTCGAGGGGCGGCGCCCGATTCGAAAAATCGCCTCTGGCGTGACGGCCAGTCTGGCGCTGATTGATGCGGCCATTGCGCACGATGCCGATGCCATCCTGGTTCACCATGGCCTGTTTTGGCGTGGTCACGACGGTCGCGTAGGCGGCTGGTTGCGCCAACGCCTGGCCCGGTTGTTGGCCCATGATGTGCATTTATTTGCCTACCACCTGCCGCTCGACGCCCATGAAACCCTGGGCAACAACGCCCAATTGGGGCAGCGGTTAGGGTTTGCGGCGCAGAGACGGTTTGGCGATCAGCAACTCGGTTGGCTGGGAGGGCCTGGTGCGCACCGTTTCGACGATGCAGGTGCGCTGGCTGACCATGTGCAGTCGCTGCTGGGGCGCGCTGTGGTGTTGGTGCAGGCCAATCACGGTCCCGTGCAGCGCATTGGTTGGTGCACCGGTAGTGCACAGGGTTATTTTGAGGCGGCCATCGCCGCCGGCGTGGACGTATTTATTACTGGCGAGATTTCCGAGCCGCAGGCGCATTACGCGCGCGAATGCGGCGTGAGCTTTATTGCGTGCGGTCACCACGCTAGCGAGCGCTACGGCGCACCGGCATTGGCGCAACATGTGGCCGACCAGTTGGGCCTGTCCCATGTGTATCTCGATATTGACAACCCGGCCTAGCGAAGCGCCCTTCGCGCAAGGCCTGCTTTCGCATTTCCATGAACCATTCTTCTGCTGAATTGATCCCCGCTAGCGCCAAACCCATCGCTATTACCCTGGGGGACGCGGCGGGCATTGGCCCTGAGATCATTGCCAAGGCCTTTGTCAGTGAGCCTGCGCTTTTGCGCAACTGCTTTGTCGCCGGCGACGTGGCCACCATGCGCCGGGCGCTGAGCCTCGTGTCGTCGGCAGACGCGGTGCCTTGGCCCGTGGCGCATATTACGCATCCAGAGCAGGCATGCGCGCTCCCGCCCCGCTGTCTGGCGGTACTGCAAGTGGGCGCGCCCTTGCAGCCGGTCGTGGTAGGGCGGGTCAGCGCCTTGGCTGGTGAGTTTGCCGGGCGCTGCGTGGCATGGGCTGCAAACAGCGCCCTGCGCGGCGAGGTGGCAGCAGTGGTAACCGCGCCCTTGCACAAGGAGGCGCTGGGTGCCGCTGGCGCGCCTTACAACCGTTACCCTGGCCACACGGAAATGCTGCAAGACATTGCCGCCACCTACCTGGGCTTGCCGACGTCAGCCCTGCCGGTGCGCATGATGCTGGCCAACGGCGAGTTGCGCACTGTGCTGGTGAGTATTCACCTGTCCTTGCGCCGTGCCATCGAAGCGGTGGATTTTGAGCGGGTGCTGCAAACCATAGTGATGACCCACAACGCCTTGCGCGGCCCTTTGGGGCGCGCGCCGCGCATCGCGGTGGCCGGCTTGAACCCGCACGCAGGGGAGGGAGGCTTGTTTGGCGACGAGGAGCACAACATCATCGCACCTGCCGTTGCTGCGGCCCGAGCCCAAGGTTGCGATGCCAGCGGGCCCTGGGCGCCCGATACGGTCTTCATGCGCGCCCGCGCAAAAGCTCGTGCGCTTGGCGAATTTGACGCCGTGGTCGCCATGTACCACGACCAAGGCCTGATCCCGGTGAAATACCTGGGCGTCGAAAACGGCGTCAATATAACCTTGGGCCTGCCGTTTATACGCACCAGCCCCGACCACGGCACCGCGTTCGACATCGCAGGCCTTGGTTGCGCCGATGCCTCGAGTCTGCTGTCTGCCATTCGCATGGCCCGCCTATGGGTGGTTTGACGCCCCAATAGGGCTTGAGCGCACCCGCTAGCCTGCGGCTTTGGGGTCAGCTACAATGCGCGGCTCCCCTTGTAGTGATTTTTCCTGAGGATTCTCATGAGCGACACCCTCGTCGGCGCCAAGCCGAACGACCCCAGTAAGCGGACTTGGATCATCGCCTCCACGTGCGCTGGCATCGCAGGTGCTGCAGCAACCGCAGTGCCTTTTGTCAGTACTTTTCAGCCGTCCGAGCGAGCCAAGGCCGCCGGTGCAGCCGTTGAGGTGGACATCTCCGCCATCAAGCCTGGCGAGAAGATCACCGTCGAGTGGCGCGGAAAACCAGTTTGGATCGTGCGGCGCACGCCTGAGCAACTCGCAGCGTTGGGTTCTCTGACGGGCCAGCTGGCTGATCCGGAGTCCAAGCGCAAACAAGACGAGTTCACGCCCGTCTATGCGCGCAACGAAGGCCGCTCCATCAAGCCCGAATACCTGGTGGCGGTGGGCATTTGCACCCATTTGGGATGTTCGCCATCGGACAAATTCCAGATCGGCGCCCAAGCCTCCCTACCCGAGGACTGGAAGGGTGGCTTTTTGTGCCCTTGCCACGGTTCAACCTTCGACATGGCCGGGCGCGTCTTTAAGAACAAGCCCGCACCGGACAACCTGGAAGTCCCGCCCCATATGTACCTCTCCGACAGCCGCTTGCTGATCGGTGAAGACACCAAAGCCTGAAGCGGAGCACACCATGGCTGAAATGAAAGAAATCTCTCCCAACGCACCCGCAGGCGCCAAGTTGCTCAACTGGGTGGACAACCGCTTCCCCTTGAGTAAGCTGTACAACGAGCATCTGGGCGAGTACTACGCGCCCAAGAACTTCAACTTTTTTTATATTTTTGGTTCGCTGTCCCTGTTGGTTTTGGTGATTCAGATCGTCACCGGCATTTTCTTGGTCATGCATTACAAGCCCGACGCCGCGCTGGCGTTTGGTTCGGTCGAATACATCATGCGCGACGTGCCATGGGGCTGGTTGATCCGATACATGCACTCTACGGGTGCATCAGCCTTTTTCATTGTGGTGTACCTGCACATGTTTCGCGGCCTGATTTATGGTAGTTACCGCAAACCACGCGAGTTGGTCTGGCTGTTTGGTTGCGGCATTTTCTTGTGCCTGATGGCCGAGGCCTTCATGGGCTATTTGTTACCCTGGGGCCAGATGAGCTATTGGGGGGCGCAGGTGATCGTGAACCTGTTTGCTGCCGTGCCCTTTGTCGGTCCGGACCTGGCTTTGCTGATTCGTGGTGATTACGTGGTGGGCGACGCCACGCTGAACCGCTTTTTCAGCTTCCACGTGATTGCCGTGCCCTTGGTGCTGCTGGGACTGGTGGCTGCGCACATCATCGCCTTGCACGAGGTGGGCTCCAACAACCCGGACGGCGTCGAGATCAAGGCCACCAAGGGTGCCGACGGCCACCCGCTGGACGGCATCCCGTTCCACCCCTACTACACGGTGCACGACATTTTTGCCGTCAGCATGTTCCTGATGGTGTTTACTGCCATCATCTTCTTTGCGCCTGAGTTTGGTGGTTACTTTCTGGAATACAACAACTTCATCCCAGCTGACCCCCTGAAAACGCCGCTGCACATCGCGCCGGTCTGGTACTTCACACCTTACTACTCCATGCTGAGAGCCATTACCAGTGAAATGGTGTTGGTGCTGATTGCTTGTGTGGTGGGTGCTGCTGCTGTGAGCGTGTTCAAGATCAAGATGCCTGCGGTCTTCAAGATCGTCATCGTGGGTGCCGCTGCGGTGGTCACCGCCATGTTGCTGTCCATTGATGCGAAGTTCTGGGGTGTGGTGATCATGGGTGGCGCAGTCGTGATTCTGTTCTTCCTGCCTTGGCTGGACAACTGTGCGGTCAAATCCATTCGCTACCGCCCAAATTGGCACAAATACCTGTACGGTATCTTTGTGGTCAATTTCGTGGTGCTGGCGTACTTGGGTGTGCAACCGCCCTCGGCCATCGGCGAGCGCGTGTCGCAAGTCGGTACCTTGTTCTATTTCGGTTTCTTTTTGCTGATGCCCTGGTGGAGCCAGATGGGCCAGACCAAGGCGGTGCCAAACCGCGTCACATTTGCCGCACATTGAGCCGGAGTTTCCAAAAAATGAAAAAATTTGCACTCAGCTTGATCACCGCATTGGCCCTGGTTTCGGGCGTGCAGGCCAACACCGGCGGCATTGCCTGGGACAAGGCGCCCAACAACACAAACGATATGGCAGCCATGCAAAACGGCGCCAAACTGTTTGTCAACTACTGCCTGAATTGCCATGCGGCCGCGTTCATGCGCTTTAACCGCCTGAAAGACATTGGCCTGACCGAGCAACAAATCAAAGACAACCTCTTGTTCACCACCGACAAAGTGGGTGAGACCATGAAGGTTGCCAGTGACCCCCGCCAAGCCAAGGAATGGTTTGGTGGCAACCCGCCCGACCTGACGGTGATCGCACGTTCACGCTCCGGCGCCCAGGGAACAGGTGCGGACTACCTCTACACCTATTTGCGCACCTACTACGTGGATGACACCAAAGCCACTGGTTGGAACAACCTCGCGTTCCCCAACGTGGGCATGCCCCATGTATTGTGGGAATTGCAAGGCAAGCGCGCTGCGGTTTATGCCAAAGAAACGGTACACGGTCACGAGGTGGAAGTCTTCAAAGGCTGGGAGCAAATTAGCCCCGGCACCATGACGCCTCTGCAATACGACCAGGCCGTGGGTGACCTGGTGGGTTATTTGCAGTGGATGGCCGAGCCCGCCGCCAACAAGCGCGTGCAAGTGGGCGTGTGGGTCTTGTTGTTCTTGACCGTGATGACGGTGTTTACCTGGCGCTTGAATGCGGCGTACTGGAAAGACGTCAAATAAGTTGTGCTGAAGATCGTGTGTGCAAGCCCGTGTGCGGGCCTGCCACTGGCAACAGAGTGGGCTTGCCGCGCGCAACCCACTCTTTTTATTTTTTAGGAGTCTCCCGCCATGATGGTGCTGTATTCAGGAACAACCTGCCCTTTCTCTCACCGCTGCCGTTTTGTTCTGTTCGAAAAAGGCATGGACTTCGAAATCCGCGATGTGGACTTGTACAACAAGCCCGAAGACATCAACGTCATGAATCCCTACGGGCAGGTCCCCATCCTGGTTGAGCGCGACCTGATCTTGTACGAGTCCAACATCATCAATGAATACATTGACGAGCGTTTCCCCCATCCCCAGCTGATGCCCGGCGATCCGGTAGACCGTGCCCGTGTGCGTTTGTTTTTGCTCAACTTTGAAAAAGAGCTGTTCGTGCACGTCACCACCCTGGAGGCGCGCAGCACCGCCAAAGGCAATGAGAAGGCCCTGGAAAAAGCCCGCGCACACATCCGCGACCGGCTGACACAGCTCGCCCCCGTGTTTCTGAAAAACAAGTTCATGATGGGTGAGAATTTCTCCATGCTCGACGTGGCCATTGCCCCCTTGCTCTGGCGTCTGGAGTACTACGGCATCGACTTGAGCAAGAACGCCGCACCGCTGCTCAAGTACGCGGAGCGGATTTTTTCGCGCCCTGCATACATTGAGGCGCTCACGCCGTCCGAGAAGGTCATGCGCAAGTAGGAGTGGCACGCGCCATGCCCCAAGCGCCGACGACCACATCGACCCGTCCCTACATGGTTCGAGCCATGTACGACTGGTGTGTCGACAACCAGTGCACGCCCTTTATCGTGGTGGTGGTTGACGCCAGCGTGCGTGTGCCGCAGGAGTTTGTGCAAAACGGTGAGATCGTCCTCAATCTCAGCCTTGGCGCCACCAGTGGCCTGGTTCTGGGCAACGACTACATAGAGTTCAAGGCCCGTTTTGGCGGCGTCGCGCGGGACATTTGCGTACCATTGGGCCGTGTGTCGGCTATCTACGCTCGGGAAAACGGTCAAGGCATGACATTTCCGATTGAAGCCCCAAGCGCCACCGCAGGCGCCAAACCAGGCACGGCCCCCACGTCCTTGCCGACGCCAGCACCTTCGGTGTTCGAAGTTGTTTCGTCGGACGAGCCAAGTCCCACGCCTGACCCCAAGCCACCGGGCACGCGCCCTTGGCTGACTCGGGTGAAGTAGCCTGCCCAGCAGCCTGCACGCACCCTCTGCGAATAGGCGCTGCGTTAGAATTCGACCCGTGCCGATTTAGCTCAGTTGGTAGAGCAACCGCCTTGTAAGCGGTAGGTCATCAGTTCGAATCCGATAATCGGCACCAGGGAGACGGGCTTGCAAAACCGCAAGCCCCAGACAGCCCACCTTCTGGCCGGAAGTGTGGGTTTTTTTGCGCCCATCGGGCGCACAATGGCCCCATGAAAGCACCCCCCAGACTCCAGGCCCTTGTTGACGAAGGCCTGATCGACACCGTGGTCCGCCAGCTCATGAGCGGCAAAGAAGCGCTTGTGTACGTGGTGCGTTGTGGCGACGAGACCCGCTGCGCCAAGATTTACAAAGAAGCCACCCACCGCAGCTTTCGCCAGGCGGTGGACTACACCGAAAACCGCAAGGTCAAAAACTCACGCCAGGGCCGCGCCATGGCCAAGGGCAGCAAATTTGGCCGCCAGGCGCAAGAGGCCGCCTGGCAAAGCGCCGAAGTGGACGCCTTGTACCGCTTAGCCGCTGCGGGCGTGCGCGTGCCCCAGCCCTACAACGTCTGTGACGGCGTGCGCTTGTTGGAGCTGGTGACCGACGCCCACGGCGACGCCGCTCCGCGCCTGAACGACGTGGCCTTCACGCCCGAACAGGCGCTGGCCCACCACGCCACGCTGATTGCCGAGGTGGTGCGCATGCTGTGCGCGGGCGTGGTACACGGCGATTTGTCCGAGTTCAACATCCTGCTGGCGCACGTGAACGGCGTGGATACGCCGGTCATCATCGATTTGCCCCAGGCGGTGGATGCGGCGGGCAACAACCACGCCCAGCGCATGCTGCTGCGCGATGTGCAAAATTTGCGCGACTTTTTTGGCCAGTTCGCCCCGTCCCTGCTGGCCACCGACTTTGGCCCGGAGATCTGGGGCCTGTACCAGGCCGGACTGCTATCCAACGACACGCCGCTGACCGGCCAGTTTGCGCATTCCACCGCAGCGGTGGACGTGGGCGGGGTGCTGCGTGAGATTGACGACGCTCGCGCGGAAGATGCGGCGAGGCGCCTGCGCATGGCAACTGCGGCTCCGCAGTAGCGGCGCTTCGCCGCGATTCCTCCGCCAGCGCAGCGTGGTTAAATCAGCTCTCGCTTGATCTTCTTGTCCCAAGTGCGCACCAAAATCTGTTTTTCGCCCTCGTAGGCCTCCAAGCGGCCGGTAATGTGCCAGTGGGTGGCGCTGGCGCGCATGGCGGAATAGGTCTCGGTGCGGGTGACCCAGTCGCCGCGCGCGGTTTCCATGGACCAGTGGCATTCCTGGCGGGCGGACAGCGGGTCGTGGGGCAGGATGCGGTAGCTCTCGCGGCCCCGGCCCCAGGTGGTGAGGCCGTGTTCGGTGCTGGTGCTGCGGCCAAAGTCGTCCTCGATCGTCATACGCCGCTCGCCGGTGGCTTGGTTGATGGTCACTTCGCGCTTGTTCCAGGGCTTGTCTATCGTCACCAGTTTCACTGGCGGCGCGCCTTCTGCGGGGGCAAAAGTGGGTGCCTTTTCGCCGCGAACCTTCAATCGTGTGGGGATGTCGATGTAGCTGGCGCCCGTGTGCACCGTCAGGTTCACCGGCTGGGGAGCGGGCCAGATCAGCGGCCAGTAGCTGGTGGACAGCGACACGCGCAACTGGTGGCCCTTGGGCACGTGGTAGGCCACGTCGTCGAGCTGTATTTGCACGGTGTAGCGCTTGCCCGGCTCTAGCGCCTGGGGGTGTTCGTGGCTGCTGCTGCCGTGCAAGTGCGTCAGATTGGCTACCGCATAGGTAAGGCGTGACACCGCGCCGCTGGGCCACACGCTGTTCAGGCGCACAGCCACGTGGGCCACGGGCTGGTCCACGCTGAACTGCAGCGTGAGCACCGGCGCGCCGACCAGGTCACAGCCTTTGGCCAGCACCTCAGCGTCAAAAGTGAGCGAGCCCGCGTCGTCCTGGCGCTGGTCGCCGGGAAACTCAGGGCCCATCCAGATGATGCAGTACTCGCCGCTGTCGGCGCCCGTGTGCTGGGGCGACTGGATGGTTTTTTTGCCTTTGCGCGCGGCCTGCGGCGCCAAACCTGTGCCGTTCAAATACAGGCGCTGGGTTTGGCTGCGGTCGCCGGGCCACACCTGGTCGCTTACCCAGCGGCCAGGGACGTGGCTGATGCTTGCGCCCGGGGGCTGCAAGTCCATGACGTAGGTGCGAAACGCCGGGTCGGCTTCCACACCGGTGGGCAGGTCTTTGAGCCAGCGGTCCCACCAGCGCAGCGCTTCTTGCAAAAAGCCGATACGCGGCTCGGGCACCGCAAAGTGCGGGTATTTGTGCGCCCAGGGGCCAATAATGCCTTTGACCGGTGCCTGCACGCTGCCCACCAGGCGCGGTACGGCGTTGGTGTAGGCGTCGTTCCAGCCGCCCACGGCCAGCACCGCCGCCTTGATCGCGCCAATGTCCTCGCACACTGAGCCGCGTTTCCAGTACGCGTCGCGGTGCGGGTGTTGCAGCCAGTCGATGGCCAGCAGGGGCTCGGCCTCCAGGCGCTCCAGCCACATGGCGCGCCATTTATCGCCCACCAAGGCCGGGTCTGGCGGGCGGGACGAGTAGCCCAACATGGTGGCCGACCAGCCCAGGTTTTCGCCCAGCAGGCAGCCGCCTTTGAAGTGGATGTCGTCGCTATAGCGGTCGTCGGTGGAACACAGGGTGATGACGGCGTCCAGGCCTTTGGGCTGGCGCGCCGCCACCTGCAGGCCGTTAAATCCGCCCCAAGAGATGCCCATCATGCCCACGCGTCCCGTGCTCCAGGGCTGGGCGACCAGCCAGGCGATTACGTCTTCGGCGTCTTGCAGCTCTTGTTCGCTGTATTCGTCAAGCATCAGGCCGTCAGAGTCGCCGTTGCCGCGCATATCTACCCGCACGCAGGCGTAGCCGTGGCCGGCCAAATAGGGGTGGGTGAGGGCGTCGCGCACTACCGTGCCGTCACGCTTGCGGTAGGGCAGGTATTCCAGAACCACCGGCACCGGGTGTTTGGCGGCGTCGCTGGGCATCCAGACGCGGGCGGCACGCTGGGTGCCGTCGGGCAGGGGGATGAAGAGATTGGGGGTTTCTTTGACTTTGCGGGGGAAGGATTTCACAGTTTTCATGGGAACCTCGGGGCGGTGGTGGATAGTGTGTGCCGCACTTGCCGGGCTATTATTCAGCGTCTTTGGCGGGGATTGCCGGAGCGGGTGGCGGCATGGTAAACCCAATTGCGCAAGCGCTTGCACGCGGCGGCGCCCGGTTCTTTTGTCTTGCAAACGCGCTGCGGCGCTGCTTATTTATGAATACCTGCCGGATGCGCGGTTTTTGCCGCAAGCTTGTATGCACGTTGCGGTGGGCGGTGTGGGCTGCGCCTCTGGCACTCAGCGCACACGTGGTGGAAACCGGCCACGCCACCGTTAGCCTGTCGGGAAAGCAGGTTTTTGTGGCGATTTCCATCCCCGTGGCGGCTCTTGTTGGCGCTGATGACAACGCAGACGGTCAGCTCGACCGTGCAGAAATCCAGGCCCACCAAGCTGCGTTGATCGCGCAGGTGCAAGGCGGCGTGGTCCTGGAGGGTGACGGGCGCAAGGCGCTTTGGAGCCAGATGGTGCTGACCCCCGGCCAGGCGCCCGACACGCCACCGAGCGGGGCGCCGCCTGCGCCGCCGCCCCCGCAAATACTGGTTGTGGCCGCCGCCATCTGGGAGTCGGTGCCTGCGGTGGTGACGCTGGACTATGGTTTGTGGAGCCGCGCGCCCGTGGCGCCACTGGGGGCGTCTGCGCTGGCGGTGGAAACGCTTAAGGTAAACGTATCACGCACCCAAGACGGCAAAACGCTGGCCCAAGAAGTGGGCCTGTTGTCCTCCCGCCAGTCCCGGCTGGAGTTCTTTGCCCCGGTGCAGCGCCACGTTGCCAATTTTGTGCGCCACGGTTTTGAGCACATCATGGGCGGCGCCGACCATATCGTGTTTTTGGTGGCGCTTTTGGCCAGCGGCATCAGCGTGCGGCGTTGGGCGGCCTTGCTCACCGCATTCACCGTGGCGCATGGCGTGACGTTTGGCCTGGCGTCCATGGGCTGGGTCAGCGTGTCTGCGGCCTTGGTGGAGCCTGCTATTGCCGCGTCTATTGTGCTGGTGTCTGCCTTGCACCTGCTGCGGATGCAGATGCGCTTGCAGTGGGAATTGCTGCTGGTGTTTGCCCTGGGACTGGTGCATGGCTTGGGTTTTGCGTCTGCCATGCGCGAGGAGGGCTCCAGCCTGTTGATTGCCCTGAGCCCCTACCCGGTCTGGAGCATTGTGGGCTTTAACCTGGGCATTGAGGCCGGGCAGTGTGCGGTCGCCCTGGCCTTGTATGCCATGGTGCAGGTGTTGCGCCGCCTGTTTGCTGGTCAGGGCGACGCCGTTTGGCAGCGAGTGGCCGGTGCCCTGGCGATGGCCATGGGCGCATTTTGGTTGGTGCAGCGGGTTGTTTAGGGCGCCCCTGGGGCGAGCGGTCAATGGACGAAGTTGACGCGGATGCACAGTTGGTAGCCCACACCCCACACGGACTTGATGGCGAGCTCAGACCCTTCGGCTTGAACGGCTTTGAACTTCGACGCGAAGGCGGCGACTTCGGTTTGAGCGCCGCGGTAGAAGGCAATCGGATCATCGGCCGGTTGGTGGGCCGTAGCGGTGGGAAAGTTCTGATCATTCCCCCGGCAGGATTGAACCCAGCCAGCGCCTCGGTCACGATCAACGGCAAGCTGGTTCCGCACACTGTCGAG
>CAIYQF010000364.1 GCA_903928325.1 uncultured beta proteobacterium
ATTTGGCTGGCAGCATCATGGCTTCGCCCGCCGCAATCAGGTGGATAAAGGCCAGCATATTGGTCACCACCTTCACGACCGAGGCATTGCCCATCTTGCCCATGTAAATGATCTCGCCGCCCATGGCCTCGAGAATGCTTTGGACGCGCTCAAACGTGCTTTGCTCGCCGCCCACCAACACCGTGATCTCGCCCGAATTGGCCAGGTGCACGCCGCCCGTCACCGGGCATTCCAGCACGGTAATGCCTTTGGTGGCTGCCACATCGGCCAGGCGCAGCAGGTCTTCCATGTCGGTGGTGCTCATCTCGATCCAGGTGCCGCCGCTCTTCAAGTTCTCAAATACGCCGCCTGGGCCTTCCACCACTTTGCGCGACACGGCGGGCGAGGGCAGCACGGTAATGACCACGTCCGCATCGCGGCAAGTGCCGGCCACATCGTCCGCCCACTGCGCGCCCGCAGCCAGAAGGCCTTTAGCCAGGTCCTTGTTCAGGTCATTGACGGTGACGGGAAAGCCCGCCTTGACCAGGTTGTTGCACAGGCCTTCGCCCAAGGCGCCCAGGCCAATAAATCCGATGCGAAGTTGTTGCGCGCTCATGCGTTGTCCTTGTAATGTAAAAAGTAGAAAGAAGGAAGAAAGAAAAGGTTTACCGGTTGACGTCCACCACCACGCGTCCGCGGGAGGTGCCCGCCATAAAGTCTTTGGCCAGGGCCATCACCTCGCCCAGGCCCACCACGCGCTGCATTTGCGCTTGGGCCGGGGCGGCAAATTCGGTAGCCAGGCGCTGCCAGGCGGCCATGCGCCGCGCTGTGGGGCACATCACCGAGTCCACACCCAGCAAGCGCACGCCGCGCAAAATAAAGGGCATGACCGTGGTGTCCAGGCCAAAACCACCTGCCAGGCCGCAGGCGGCCACGGCGCCGCCATAGTCGATTTCGCTCAGCACGCGGGCGAGCACCGTGCCGCCCACCACGTCCACCGCGCCTTGCCAGCGTTGGGTGCCCAAAGGTGCGGGCTTTTCTTTCCACTCGGGGCCGCCGATCACGTCTTTGGCGCCCAGGCCCATCAGGTAGTCACGGTTTTCATCCGGACGCTGGCTCAAGGCTGTCACTTCATAGCCCAAGCGCGCCAGCAAGCTGATCGCCACGCTGCCCACGCCACCGTTGGCGCCGCTGACCAAAATCTTGCCGCTCTTGACGCCCGCATCCTCCAGCGCCATCACACACAGCATGGCGGTGAGGCCCGCGGTGCCAATCGCCATGGCGCTTTGGCTGCTCAAGGCCGCGGGCAGGGGCACCAGCCACTCGGCTTTGACGCGCTGCATCTGGCTGTAGCCGCCCCAAAAGCGCTCGCCTACGCTCCAGCCAGTCAGCACCACCTTGTCGCCTGCCTTGTAGTCTGCGCTGCTGGACTCGACCACCGTGCCCGCAAAGTCAATGCCCGGCACCATGGGAAAGCTGCGGATGATCTTGCCCGTGCCGGTGAGCGCCATGGCATCTTTGTAGTTGATGCTGGAGTAGTCAATGGCCACCAGCACATCACCCGCAGGCAGGTCGGCCTGGGTGATGTGCTTGAGTTGGGGGACGGGTTTGCTATCGACTTGGTCAACAACAAGGGCTTGGAACGATGTGGTCATGGTTACGCTTACAAGAATGAAGTGGATAGAGGGTCCAATTAAACGACAAGCTGGCAGTTAAGCGTTGTCGGCAAGCACCATGTCGGCGCCTTTTTCGGCCACCATGATGACGGGCGCATTGGTGTTGCCCGAGGTCACGGCCGGGAACACCGAGGCGTCAATCACCCTCAGGCGGCGCATGCCGTGCACGCGCAGGCGCGCGTCCACCACCGCAGTGGCCGAGTCCGGCCCCATGGCGCAAGTGCAGGACGCGTGGTAGACCGAGCCGCCACGTTTGGCAAAGTCGGCCATGATGGCCTCTTCGCTTTGCACCTGGGCGCCTGGCAAGTGCTCGCTTTGCACAATGTCGGCCAGCGGCGCAGTGGCCGCAATACTGCGCACCATGCGCGCGCCTTCCACAATGTCCTGGCGGTCGTGTTCCGTGGTCAGGAAGTTGGTGGTAATCAGGGGCTTGTCCTGCGGGTTGGCCGACTGAATCTGCACGCTGCCCCGGCTGGTGGGCCGGCAGGTGTTGAACGAGATCAGGAAGGCGGCAAACGGATCGGGGTTTTGCAGCTGAAAGCGCTTGCCCACCGGCGCGGTGTTGGCGGTGTAGCTGATGGGGTTGAAATACAGGTGCAAATTGGGTTGCGCCAGCCCTGGGCGGCTGCGCACAAAGGCGCCGGCCTGGTTCACGCTCATGCCCAGGGGGCCTTTGCGGTCCAGCGCATACCGGATACCGGCCCAGACCTTGCCGTACCACGGCCCCAGCGTGTTGTTGAGCGTGGGCACCTTGGACTTGAAGAAGTAAGACACGCACAAATGGTCTTGCAGGCCCTGGCCCACGCCCGGCAGGTGGTGCACCACGTGCACGCCTTTCTCAGTCAACAAGGCCGCGTCGCCCACACCCGAGAGCTGCAACAACTGGGGCGAGTTGATGGCGCCGCCGCACAAAATGACCTCTTTGCGGCTTTGGAAGCGCTGCGTAGCGCCGTCCATCACGCATTCCACGCCCACCGCTTCGCGTCCTTGCAGCAGCACGCGGTGTACCAGCGCGCCGGTCCGCACCGTCAAATTGCTGCGCCCCATGGCCGGGCGCAAAAACGCGTTGGACGCCGAGGCGCGCACGCCCTTGCGTATCGTCATTTGCCACAGGCCAAAACCTTCTTTGCGCGCGCCGTTGAAGTCGGTGGTGCGTCCATAGCCCAGCGCTTCCCCGGCTTGGAGGAAGCGCTCGCACAGCGGGTGCACCTGGTCGGCAAAGTCGCTGAAGGTGAGTTCGCCGCCTGCGCCGTGGTGCTCACTGGCGCCCCAGACGTGGTCTTCGGATTTTTTGAAGTAGGGCAGCACATCGCTCCAGCCCCAGCCGGGGTTGCCTGCATCGCGCCATTCGTCGTAGTCGGCGTGCTGGCCGCGCATATAGACCATGGCGTTGAGCGAGCTGCTGCCGCCCAGCACCTTGCCGCGCGGCCAGTACGAGGCGCGGTGGCCCAGCGCCGGGTCGGGCTCGGTGGTGTACATCCAGTTGTACTGCGGGTCGGTGAATGTCATGCCGTAACCCAGCGGCACCTGGATCAGCGGGCTGCGGTCCGAGCCGCCTGCCTCCAGCAGCAGCACGCGGTTGCGGGCATCGGTGCTCAGGCGTTTGGCCAGTACGCACCCGGCGGAGCCTGCGCCAAC
>CAIYQF010000365.1 GCA_903928325.1 uncultured beta proteobacterium
GGCATCCAATTCGACATGATTTTCGGCCCCGCCTACAAGGGCATTCCCCTGGGCGCGGCAGTGGCCATTGAGCTGGCACGGCTGGGTAAAAACGTGCCCTTTGCCTACAACCGCAAAGAAGCCAAAGACCACGGCGAAGGCGGTAGCCTGGTGGGCGCGCCGCTCAAAGGCCGCGTGCTGATCGTTGACGACGTGATGAGCGCTGGCACGGCCGCGCGCGAGTCGATTGCGCTTATCAAAGCCGCAGGCGCCACACCCCACGCCGTGGCCATCGCTCTGGACCGCCAAGAAATGGCCACCGAAAAGCAGCCCGATGGCTCTACACGCGACCTGCCCTACAGCGCAGTGCAATACGTGTGCAGCCACGAGGGCTTGCAGGTCTGCGCGATTGCCGAACTCTCGGACTTGCTGGGCTACCTGGGCAGCCAAAGCGGTAACGCTATGGGCGCACACCTGGCGCGGGTGCAGGCGTACCGGGATCGCTATGGCGTGAAGTGAGCCCGCCGCGCTGGCTTTACACCCCGTAATACCGGTCTGTGCGGTGGTTGACGCCAATCACCAGGTTCACCGCCACCGCGCCCAAAAGCGATAACAGCGCCTTGCGCGGGTCGGTGGCGGCAAAGGCGGCGATCAGGATGACCAAGTCCACCGCCATTTGCACATTGCCCGCGCGCCAGCCGCGCGTTTTTTGCAAATAGATGGCGGTGATCGTCACCCCGCCCAGGCTGGCGCCGTGGCGAATCAAAATCAATATGCCGGTGCCCGCCAGCAGCCCGGCGATGACGGCGGCAAACACGGCGTTGAGGTGGCTAAAGCCAATCCACTGCGGCAGCACTTCCACGTAAAGCGAAAGCAAAGCCACGGCAGCAAAGGTCTTGAGCGTGAAGCTGCGCCCCAGCCGCCGCCAGCCAAACACATAAAACGGCAGGTTGATGACAAACAGCACCGCCCCCAGCGGGTAGCCCGCCAGGTAGTGCAGCAAGAACGCCACGCCCGTGGTGCCGCCAGTGAACAAACCCGCCTCGCGAAACAGGCACACCGCCAGCCCCACAAACAGGCAGCCGATCAGCAGGCCTTGGGCGTCTTCGACGGCGCTGTGCGGCGCGGGCAGCGGCCCGCTGCTGGTGGCGTTCAAGCGAGCTTTTGCTTGAGCAGGTCGTTGACCTGCGCGGGGTTGGCCTTGCCTTTGCTGGCCTTCATGGCCTGGCCGACCAGGGCGTTAAAGGCCTTGGCGTTGCCGGCCTTGAACTCTTCGACGTTCTTGGCGTTGGCGGCCAGCACTTCGTCGATGATGGCTTCAAGTGCGCTGCTGTCGTTCATCTGGCGCAGGCCTTTGGCTTCAATGATTGCCGTCAGTGCGTTGTAGGCATCCTCCGCAGAGTCGCCAATGCCGAGCGGGATCTCGTAACCCACCCACAGAGTATCGAAAATTTGCTTTGCGGCGTTGTTGTGAATCGTGCCGCTCTGAATGTGTCGAAGAACTGCCGCTAGTTGTTGGGGCAGTACCTTTGCTTGATCTATACCGATCTCTTCATCGTTCAATCGGCGCGAAACCTCGCCCATGATCCAGTTGCTGGCTAATTTCGGTTGGCCACAGGCTTTAGCGGTGGCTTCAAAATAAGCCGCCATCGCCATGCTTTGGGTGAGCGTGGCCGCGTCATATTCCGGCAGCCCATAGTCTGCACAAAACCGCGCCGCCATCACCCAAGGCAGTTCCACCATTTCGGCGCGCACGCGCTCTACCCAGTCGCGGTCAATCACCAGGGGGGGCAGGTCGGGGTCGGGGAAGTAGCGGTAGTCGGCGGCGTCTTCCTTGGTGCGCATGGCGCGGGTCTCGCCGGTGTCGGGGTTGAACAGCACCGTGGCCTGCTGGATTGCGCGCCCGTCCTCAATCTCTTCAATCTGCCAGCGCACCTCATAGTCAATCGCCTGCTGCATGAACTTGAAGCTGTTGAGGTTTTTGATCTCGCGCCGCGTGCCCAGCGCCGCGCCGGGCTTGCGCACCGACACATTGGCGTCGCAGCGAAAGCTGCCCTCTTGCATATTGCCGTCGCAAATGCCAATCCAGGTAACGATCTCGTGCAGCTTTTTGGCATAGGCCACCGCCTCGTCGCTGCTTCGCATATCGGGCTCGGTGACGATCTCCAATAGCGGCGTGCCCGCACGGTTCAGGTCGATGCCGCTTTGCCCAATAAAGTCTTCGTGCAGCGACTTGCCCGCGTCCTCTTCCAGGTGCGCGCGCACCAGACGCACGGTCTTTTTCTCGTCACCGAGCATGAAGCTCACCTCACCGCCCTGCACCACCGGAATCTCAAACTGGCTGATTTGGTAGCCCTTGGGCAGGTCGGGGTAAAAGTAGTTTTTGCGCGCAAACACGCTGCGCTCGGCAATGTGCGAGCCCAGCGCCAAACCGAGTTCAATGGCGCGCTCCACCGCTCCGATGTTCATCACCGGCAGCGTGCCCGGCAGCGCCAGGTCCACCGCGCAGGCCTGGGTGTTGGGCTCGGCGCCAAAGGCGGTGGGCGCGCGGCTGAAAATTTTGCTTTGCGTGGAGAGTTGGGCATGGGTTTCAAAGCCGATGACGACTTCGTAGCCATGGACTAGTTTGGCGGCGCTCATGCGGCACCTCCGGGTAGCTGGGTGTGATGGTTGGTATGCA
>CAIYQF010000366.1 GCA_903928325.1 uncultured beta proteobacterium
GATCGTCAAACTCACGCCCAACATCACCGACATCCGGCACGCGGCGCGCGCGGCCAAGCGCGGCGGCGCCGACGCGGTGTCGTTGATCAACACCATCAACTCGATCATGGGCGTGGACCCGGCGACGCTGACGATGACGCCCTCCACCGGCGGTAAGGGTTCGCACGGGGGTTACTGCGGACCGGCCGTGAAGCCGATCGCCCTGAACATGGTGGCCGAAATCGCCCGTGATCCGCTGACCGCGGGGCTGCCGATTTCGGGCATTGGCGGCGTGGGCAACTGGCGCGACGCGCTGGACTTCATCGCGCTGGGCGCCGGCAACGTCCAGGTCTGCACTGCCGCCATGGTCTATGGCTTCAAGATCGTGCAAGAGATGGCCGACGGCTTGTCGAACTACATGGACGAAATGGGCTTTACCGCCGTGAGCGAGATTGTGGGCAAAGCGCTGCCCACGGTGTCCGACTGGCGCTACCTGAACCTCAACCACATCAGCAAGGCGGTGATTAACCAGGACAGCTGCATCCAGTGCGGGCGCTGCCACATTGCCTGCGAAGACACCTCCCACCAGGCCATCACCGCCAGCAAAGACGGCAAACGCCACTTTGAGGTGAAGAACGACGAATGCGTGGGCTGCAACCTGTGCGTCACCGTCTGCCCGGTGGCCGACTGCATCACCCTGCGCGACCTAGCCCCCGGTGAGATGGACGAGCGCACCGGCAAGCCGGTGCAAGCCACCCACGCCGACTGGACCAGCCACCCCAACAACCCGATGCGCGCAGGCGCATAGGTTGACAATGGCAGCAGGCTTCACCCTCCCACCCAACTTTGTTGAATTGACCTCTGAAGGACACTTTGTATGACAACACTCTTGATTCGTGGCGGCACCGTGGTCAACGCCGACCGTGCCTTTGTGGCCGATGTGCTAACCCATGACGGGAAAATCACCGCCGTGGGTGACAACCTGCCCGTGCCCGCAGGCGCCACCGTGGTGGATGCGCTCGGCCAGTATGTGATGCCCGGCGGCATAGACCCGCACACGCACATGCAACTGCCCTTTATGGGCACCACCACCATGGACGACTTTTATACCGGCACGGCGGCGGGTCTGGCCGGGGGCAACACCACCATCATCGACTTTGTGATTCCCAACCCCCAGCAAAGCCTGCTGGAGGCCTACCAAACCTGGCGCGGCTGGGCCGAAAAGTCCGCCAGCGACTACAGCTTTCACGTGGCCATTACCTGGTGGAGCGAGCAGGTGCGCCAAGAGATGGGCACGCTGGTGCAAAACGAGGGCGTGAACAGTTTCAAGCACTTCATGGCCTACAAAAACGCCATCATGTGCGACGACGAAACGCTGGTAAACAGTTTCAAGCGCAGCCTTGAACTCGGCGCCATGCCCACGGTGCACGCTGAGAACGGCGAACTGGTCTACCTGCTGCAAAAGCAAGTGGCCGACATGGGCATCACCGGCCCCGAAGGCCACCCGCTGTCGCGCCCTCCCATGGTCGAAGGCGAAGCCGCCAACCGCGCCATTGCGATTGCCGATGTGCTCAATGTGCCAATTTATGTGGTGCATGTGAGCTGCATTGAGTCGGCTGAGGCCATTGCCCGCGCCCGCGCGCGAGGCCAGCGCGTCTACGGCGAAGTACTGGCCGGCCATCTGGTGGTGGACGACAGCGTGTACCGCCACCCGGACTTTGCCACCGCGGCGGCCCACGTAATGAGCCCGCCCTTTCGCAGCAAAGAAAACCAGGAGTTTTTGTGGCGCGGCCTGCAAAGCGGCAACCTGCACACCACCGCCACCGACCACTGCACGTTCTGCGCGGCGCAAAAGGCCGCGGGCAAAGACGATTTCTCCAAAATCCCCAACGGATGCGGCGGTGTGGAAGAGCGCCTGGCGGTGATCTGGGACGCCGGTGTGAACACCGGGCGCCTGACGCCGAGCGAGTTTGTGGCCATTACCTCGGCCAACACCGCCAAGCTGTTCAACCTCTACCCACAAAAGGGCAGTGTCTCGGTGGGCGCCGACGCCGACCTGGTGGTGTGGGACCCGGCGGGTACCAAGACTTTGTCGGCGGCAACCCAGCACAGCAAAGGCGACTTCAATATCTTCGAAGGCCGCACCGTCAAGGGCATTCCGAGCCACACCATCAGCCAGGGTGAACTGGTGTTTGTGCAGGTCGACCTGCGCGCGGTGCGCGGCAAGGGCCGCTACATCAA
>CAIYQF010000367.1 GCA_903928325.1 uncultured beta proteobacterium
CCGCGCTCGCCAATCAGGCCAATGACGACGATGTCGGCCTTGGTAAAGCGCGTGAGCATGCCCAAAAGCACGCTTTTGCCCACGCCGGAGCCGGCCACCAGACCCACGCGCTGGCCGCGCCCCAGGGTGAGCAAGCCGTTGATGGCTTTTACGCCCACATCGAGAACCTTGTTAATGGGGCCGCGCTCCATGGGGTTCAGGGGCAGGCCCAAGAGACCGAGTTTGGTGGTGCAAGCCGGTTTGGGTTTGCCGTCCAGCGGCTCGCCTTGGGCGTCAATCACGCGGCCCAGCAGTTCGTCACCCAGCAGTGCATGGCCGCTTTCGCTGATCACCCGCACCGAGGCGCCGGGGCCAATGCCCACCGGCTCGGAAAACGGCATCAGGTAAATGGTGTTGTCGGCAAAGCCCACCACTTCGGCCTCGATGCGGTGGCCGCCTTGGCCCAGCACTTCGCAGCAAGCGCCTACCGGCGCCATGATGCCGCGCGCTTCCAGGCGCAAGCCCACCAGGCGCACCAGCGTGCCACTGCGTTGGGGCCGCTGGGTGTGGAGTTGGGTCAGCGCCAGGTCGACCTCGGAGTCGAAGTTAAACATGGCCTTCGGCTTCGCGCAGGATGTCGTCGATGTCAGAGACCGTGTCGTAGCCCGCGTCTTTTGCGGGTGTGGGGCTGGCGGCCATGCGGGGGCGGGCGTCCTCCACCCCGGTGCCGGGGATGCGGTCGCGCGCGATGTGCTCAGGGCTGAACGCCGTTTTGGCGCTCCAACGCGGCCCATCGACCCCCAGGCCACGTGCCAGCGCGGCCAAGCGCTCACCAATCAGGTCTTCCACTACGGCGTCGTTGGCGCTGGCGCGCACGCTGCCGGGCAGCAAATGGTCGTTGGCCTGCAAGCGCAGCGCCGATCCTTCGTTCAATCCACTGCGTTCGCGCAGGCTTTGCAAGGTGGCCAGGTCGTTGGGGTTGAGTTCCACCACCACCAGGGATTCGTCGTGCTGCGCCAATTCGTCGACGCAGCGCTGCACCAGGCGTTCAATGGCGTTGCCGTCGATTTGCAGCTCGGCCAGCACCAGCTGCTCTGCCAGGTGCAAAGCCAAACGCTTGAGAGGTTCAAAGAAAGTTTGCGGGCTTTGTTGCAACGCGGCAATGGCTGCGCTCAGGCTGTTGACCAGGGTTTGGTCCTCGCCCAAGGCCTCTTTGACCGTGCGCTCCATCTCGGCGCGCAGGGCCTGGCGGGTCTCCTCTGCGCCCTGGGCGTGCCCTTCTGCGCGCGCCTGCTCCATCGCCTGGGCGCTCAGCGCAGGAACGGCTGGTGCAGCCGCAGGTGGCGCGGGCAGGTCCGCTGGCTCGATTGCCTGGGCGGACTCAGGCGCGGGCGGCGCGGCGGGGAGCAAATCGGGTGTGGGCGTGTCAAAGTCCACCAAGCCAAAAACGGGCGCAGTTTGGGCGCGCCAAGCCTTGGCTACAAAACCACTTTCGGGGGCGATAGGGTGTAGCAAGTCGGTGGGTTGCCACACCCGTGCGGCGCGTACCGCCGCTTTGCGCTTGGCAGCCTCGGTTTGGGCCGCAGCGGTTTTAGACATAGTCTGCGCCGCCGCCTAGGACCAGGTCTCCGGCATCGGCCAGTTTGCGCGCGGCGCGCATGATGATTTTTTGCGCCTCTTCGACGTCGGACAAGCGCATGGGGCCCAGGGCCTCCATGTCGTCTTTGAACATGCCGCGTGCGCGCTCAGACATATTGCCCAAAAATTTATCTTTGACCGCGTCGCTGGCGCCTTTGAGGGCTTTCATCATCAGGTCGGGCTCGACATTGCGCATGATGACCTGGATGCCCTTGTTGTCCACGCCCACCAGGTTCTCGAAGGTGAACATGTTGTCCTGGATTTTTTGCATCAGTTCGGGGTCTAGCGTGCGCAAGCCGCCCATGACCGAGGCTTCCAGCGCGGTCTTGGTCAGATTCAGGATATTGGCTGCAGCCTTGATGCCGCCAAAGCTCGACGACTTGGAGGTCGAGTTGGTGGAGAACTGCTTTTTCATTATGGATTCCAACTCCTCCATGGCCGAGGGTTGGACGGTTTCTAGGCTGGCCACGCGCTGCATGATTTCTGCGCGCGAGTCCGGTGGTAAAAAGTTCAGCACCTCCGCGGCGACAGCGTTTTCCAGCACCGACAAAATAATCGCCACCACCTGGGGGTGTTCGGCTTGAATCATGTCTGCAATGGAGCGTGCGTCCATCCAAGCCAGAATTTCGAGGCCCTTGCTGCCGTGGCCGGGGTTGATGCGACCCAAGACGGAAGCAGCTTTGTCATCGCCCAAGGCACGCTTGAACACCTTCTCCACATAGTCCGACGTGCCCAGGCCCAAGTTGGTCTGGCGCTTGATTTCGGCGACGAATTCGTCGAGCACGGCGTTGACCGCCTCTTGCGACAACTCGGCTACTTGCACCATGGCTACGCCCAGGCCTTGTACTTCTTTTGGGTTGAGAAAGCGAATGATGTTGGCCGCCTGCTCTTCGCCCAGCAGCAGCATCAGCACGGCAGCGCGCTGCGTGCCGGTGAGATCGTCCATCTCTTTGCGAAGGGCGTCGGTGTAACCAGCAGGGCCTGCGGGTTTGATTTCGGGATCAGCCATGGTGTAGGTACTTCCGCAGACGCGATCAGCTCGGCCTGATCATATTTTTCAAGACGCTGGCTACGCGGGCAGAGTCGTCGGACACGATCATGCGGATCAGTGCGACTTTGTCGTCGTAGGTGTTGGCAGTGTCCATCATTTCGGCGGAGATGCCCGACTTCTTGGCCTTCATCTTGGCTTTCATTTCTTCCAGCGTATCGGCGGCAGACGGCTCGGCCGATTCGGCTGCTGCTGTTTCGGCTGCCGCGTTCTCCAGTGCCAGCGCCTGTTCCTGGGCAATTTGTATGGACTCGGCGGCGGCCTGGGCGGCTTCTTTGACGCGGTTCATCATGTGCATCACCACCGGACGCACCACCACCATCAGGAAGGCGACAAACATCAGGCCCAAAAAGGCGGACTTGATATTGGTCATGACGGCCTCGTCCTTGTGCCAGGGGATGCTCAGGTCCATGGGCGTTTCGGGCTCGAATTTGGCTTGGATCACGCTGACCACGTCTTTGCGGCCTTCGTCAAAGCCGACCACTCCGCGCACCAGTTGTTGCATGCGGTCCACCTCTTCCTGGGTGTAGGGGTTGGGTTTGGGTGGCTGGTCTTCACCCTTGTCGTTTTTGGGCTGGGGCAGCGGCGGGCGCTCGTTGATGACCACGGCCACACTCAGGCGCTGGATGTCGCCGGTGGCGCTCTTGGTGTGGCGTACCTGGCGGTCGATTTCATAATTGCGCGTGCTGCGCGTGGCAATGGTGCTGCGCTCGTCCGTTCCGCTTGGCGGTGTGGCCGCCGTGTTGAGCGACGTGGTGGGCGCCACGGGCGCGGTGTTGGACAAGGTGCCGGGAATGCCAGCGGCTTCCTTGGCGCTATTGCGGTCTTCGCTGTTGACCTCAGAACGGGTTTTGGGGCCTTTGCCGCCGGTGTCAAAGTCTTCTACCGTGACTTCGGTTTGGCTGTAGTCCAGGCTGAGGTTGACCTGCGAGCGCACATTGGCCTCACCCACGATGGGCGCCAAAATTTGGATCACGCGCTGGCGGTACAGGTCTTCCATGGCCTGTTTGTGCTTGGTTTGACCGGCATTCATACCCATTGAGGCGTCGGACTCTGCGTCGGTCATGAGCTTGCCAAAGTTGTCGACCACGGCCACGTTCTCGGGCGTGAGCATGGGCACGCTAGACGCCACCAG
>CAIYQF010000368.1 GCA_903928325.1 uncultured beta proteobacterium
GCGGCGACGGCATCGGCGGGGAAGGTTTTGGAGACGGCCAGCAACTTCACACTAAGCGTTGGGCGACCCGCTTGCAACACCGCTTGTGTGATGCGTTCACTTACCCCTTGATAACGACTGCGCTGTTCATCCATGATGGGACTGTAACAAGGCTCATACATGCACCACCCTATTGAACACTGGCTCGCCCAAACCCTTGCTGTGGGCGGTTCTGACCTGCACCTGAGCGCGGGTGTGCCGCCCATGGCAAGGGTGCTGGGGCAGTTGCAAACTTTAGGCACACACGCTGTAGACAGCACGTACTTGCAGGATCAACTTCAAACTTTGCTTCCCGACTGGCCGACGGCGCAAGACCATGACAGCTCCGTTGCCATCGCTGGCCTTGGGCGTTTTCGGGTGAATGTGTTTGCGCAATCGCGCGGTTGGTCCAGTGTGTGGCGCTGCATACCCGAGCGTATTCCCAGCTTGCAAGAACTTCATGCGCCAACTTGTCTGCCTGCATGGCTGAAACAAGCCCAAGGCTTGCTGCTGGTGACAGGCGCCACAGGCTCTGGCAAATCCACCACCTTGGCGGCCATGGTCAACCACTTCAATGAAAACCGCAACGGCCATATCTTGACCATCGAGGACCCGGTGGAGTTTGTCCACGAGCCCAAAAACTGCCTCATCAACCAGCGCGAAGTCGGGCCCCATACCCACGGGTTTTCGGATGCCCTGCGGTCTGCGTTGCGGGAGGATCCGGATGTGATTTTGGTCGGTGAGCTGCGCGACCTGGAGACCATCCGGCTGGCCATGACGGCCTCCGAAACCGGGCATTTGGTATTTGGCACCTTGCATACGTCGAGCGCGGCCAAGACCATTGACCGCATCATTGATGTGTTTCCCGGCGACGAAAAAGACATGTTGCGAACCATGTTGTCGGAGTCGCTGCAAGCGGTGATATCCCAAACGCTGTGCAAAAACCTTGCAGGTGATGGGCGCCTGGCGGCGCACGAAATCTTGCTCGGAACCAACGCGGTACGCAACCTGATCCGCGAGTCCAAGGTGGCCCAAATCTATTCCGCCATACAGACCGGAAATAACGTGGGCATGCAAACGCTGGACCAGAACCTGCTCGACCTGGTGCGGTCCAAACGCATCAGCGCAGCCGAGGCGCGAGCCAATGCCAAAACGCCAGAAAACTTTCCTGGCTAATCCCCCCAAGGCCGCGCCGTGAACGCCTATCTAGGAGTACAACACCATGAACCGTGACCAAGCATCCCAACTAATTTCTGATTTGCTCAAGCTCATGATCAGCCGTGGTGGCAGCGACTTGTTTATTAGCGCCGATTTCCCTCCCGCGATCAAAATCGATGGCATCCTGGTCAAAGTGTCGCCCCAGTCCCTGTTGCCTGAACACACCGCGCTGCTGGTGCGCTGCCTGATGAGCGACCGCCAGACGGCGGACTTCGAGCACGCCAAGGAGAGCAACTTCGCCATTTCTCCCAGCGGCTTGGGGCGGTTTCGGGTTAACGCCTTTGTTCAGCTGGGCAAGGTGGGAATGGTGTTGCGCATTATTCCCACCACCCCGCCCACCATCGACGCGTTGGGGCTGCCTGGGGTGCTCAAGAACGTGGCCATGGCCAACCGGGGCCTGTGTGTCATGGTGGGTGCCAGCGGCTCTGGCAAATCGAGCGCACTGGCGGCCATGGTGGACTGGCGCAACGAAAACTCCTACGGGCACATCATCACGGTCGAAGACCCGGTGGAGTTTGTGCATGCGCACAAAAATTGCCTGGTCACGCAGCGTGAAGTAGGGCTCGATACCGAGAGTTGGGACATCGCACTCAAAAACACCCTGCGCCAGGCCCCAGACGTCATCGTGATGGGTGAGCTGCGGGACCGTGAAACCATGGAGTTAGCCATCGCCTTCTCCGAAACCGGGCATTTGTGCATTGCCACCCTGCACGCCAACAGTGCCAACCAGGCCCTGGACCGCATGATCAACTTCATGCCCGACGAGCGACGCCCCCAACTTTTGATGGACTTGTCGCTCAATTTGCGCGCCGTGGTGTCTCAGCGGCTGGTTCCCAAGGTGGGCGGCAAAGGCCGGGTATCGGCGGTGGAGGTGTTGCTTAATTCGTCGACCATCACCAGCTTGATTCAGGAGGGTGAAATTTTGGAGGTCAAAGAAATCATGAAAAAGAGCCGAGAAACCGGCATGCAGACCTTTGACCAGGCCCTTTTTGACTTGTACGAGGCCGGCTCTATCGGCTACGAAGACGCTTTGCGCAATGCCGATTCGGTCAACGATTTGCGTCTGCAGATCAAACTCCAGGGTAAGGCCACCCGTGACAATGACCTGTCCGCCGGGACGGAGCACCTGTTTATCGTTTAATCGGTGCTTCTCATGTCCCCGCAGCCAACCGATCCAGGAGCATTCCATGACCCTAACGCCCTCCGTCAATCCCCGTTCTTACGAACCCGTCACACCCAAATCGGTGGTTTTTTTGGGTTTGGGGGTGATGGGCTACCCCATGGCGGGGCATCTTGCCTTGGCGGGGCACCAAGTGACGGTGTTCAATCGCACAGGGGCTAAAGCGCAGGCGTGGGTTGCGGAGTTCGGGGGGGCTGCCAGCGCCAAGGGAGCTCATGGCCACGCTGATTCGGCGCGATTGGCGGCACGCAACGCCGATATCGTGTTTTGCTGCGTGGGCAACGACGATGACTTGCGTAGCGTCACCCTGGGCGCCGACGGCGCCTTTGCCGGCATGCGTGAGGGGGCGGTTTTTGTCGATCACACCACCGCCTCGGCCACGATCGCACGCGAACTCAGCCGTGCCGCGCGCGATCTGGGTTTGCAGTTCATTGACGCGCCCGTCTCCGGCGGCCAAGCCGGCGCACAAAATGGTTTACTCACGGTCATGTGCGGCGGCGACAGCGCCGCCTTTGCTGCCGTGCAGCCTGTTGGCATGGCGTTTTCGCGCGCATTCACGCTGCTGGGCGACAGTGGAGCGGGGCAGTTGGCCAAAATGGTCAACCAAATCGCCATTGCCGGCTTGGTGCAGGGCCTGAGTGAAGCGGTAGCTTTTGGTCAGCATGCCGGACTCGACATGAACCAGGTACTTGATGTGATTGGCAAAGGCGCCGCGCAAAGCTGGCAAATGGACAACCGTGGGAAAACAATGGTGGCCGATAAGTTTGACTTTGGTTTTGCGGTGGATTGGATGCGAAAAGACCTTGGGCTGGTTCTGGACGAAGCCAAACGCAATGGCGCCCGCTTGCCGGTGACGGCCTTGGTGGACCAGTTTTACGCCGATGTGCAAGTCCTAGGAGGCCGACGCTGGGACACGTCGAGCCTCATTAAGCGCCTGAAATAAAACAGGGTGCGGCCTCGCGCCCAGCACTCAGAGCCTTAGTTTTTGGAAGGGGTCTGGACGGGCGGTTGCAGCCGTGCCAGCTCTTCTTCCGAAATGATTTCCAGTACCCGGACGACTTTTTTCACGCCTGGCACGCTGCTAATGACCTCGGTGGCGCGCTTGGCTTCGCGCGCGGTCACCCGGCCCATGATGTAGGCCACACCGCGCTCGGTAGTGACTTTGAACGCATTGGCAAAGAGGTCTTTGGCGTCTAGCAGGGACGCTTTGATGCGCCCACTGGTAATCAAATCGTTGGAACGCTCGGTCAAGGTGCTGTTGACCATGATGGCGAGTTCATTGAGCGTGCTGGCGACGTTGTCCACCCCCTTGGCGATGTCTTGCGCTTTGGCTTTGTCTTGGGCGTTCGGGACTTCACCCGTCAGAATGACCTGGCGGTTGTAACTGGTGACATTGATGTGCACCTGTTCACCCAGGCTTTCACGCAAGCGGGCGGCTGCGCGCAGCTCAATTCCCTGGTCCTCCAACTGGGCCCCCGATGTGCGCCGGTCAGCAACCACCAGGCCCGACATGAGCGCACCACCGGCGACCAAGGGGAGGCAGCCAGTGAGGGTGGTGGCGCCGACCGCCAGTGTCAAACCCAGTGCCAGCGGGCGTGTCAGGCGTTGGAAGAGGGATGTGCTCAGAACGTTCATACGGGGCTTTCTTGGTCGCCCATCAGCTGGGCATCAACGCCATCGCATATGCAATGGATGGTTAAAAGGTGGACTTCTTGCACGCGCGCGGTCCGCTCGTGGGGGACGCAGATATGCACATCGGTGTCGCGCAGCGCCTGGTTCATTTTGCCGCCGCCGCGTCCGGTCAGCGCCACCACCACCATGTCGCGCTGGTGCGCAGCTTCCACTGCGGCCATCACATTGGCCGAGTTACCGCTGGTGCTAATGGCCAGCAGCACGTCGCCGCTTTGGCCCAGGGCACGCACCTGGCGGGAAAATATGGAAGTGAAGTCGTAGTCGTTGGCGATGGCTGTGATGATGGACGTATCGGTCGTCAGCGCGATGGCGCCGAGTTCAGGGCGCTCGCGCTCAAAGCGGCCGACAAATTCTGCAGAAAAGTGCTGCGCGTCGGCCGCCGATCCCCCGTTTCCGCATGCCAAGACCTTGCCTCCGCTGGTCACACAGGCCAATATGGCTTGGATGGCCGCGGCAATGGGTTTACTCAAGGCCTGCGCGCACTGGTATTTCAGGTCGGCGCTGTCAATAAAGTGTTGCTCAATTCGTTGTTCCATCATGGGCCCATGATACCGCGCAGCTATTTCACCCCGCCATGCGCTGGCCCGCTTATGCGGCATCAAATGCCGCGCGCAACCAGTGGCAGCCCTCGGGCGTGACCTCGATCACGTCAAAGCGACAGGGCGGCAGGCTGCGCAGATGCAAGAGGTAGTGCTGCGCTGCCAGAATCACCCGGCGCTGTTTGACGCTCCCTACGCTGGCCGCAGCGCTGCCATACGCACTGGATTTGCGTTTGCGCACCTCGGTAAATACCAGGGTGCCGTCGCGATCGCGCATGATCAGGTCGATTTCACCACCGCCACGCCCTGGGGTTCGATAATTGCGCGTAATCAGGCGCAAGCCGTGTTGCTGCAAATACAGCAAGGCTTCGTCTTCTGCGGCGTCACCTACTTGCTTGGTAGTGCGCACGCCCCCGGTGTTGTTTGGAAGGATTCCCATACGTGAGCGCCTCTTTTTCCTCTGCCCTGGGGGCCGCCCTGGAGGCAGCCGGTGCGCAGCATTATCCGCAAGGCACGCTGTATGTGGTGGCCACGCCGATTGGCAATTTGGCCGATATCAGCCTGCGCGCCCTGCATGTGCTGGCTCTGGCCGACCGGGTGGCCTGCGAGGACACGCGCCACACGCAAGCGCTCTTGCGCGCCTACGGCATCGACAAGCCGGGCGCCCAGCTGCTGGCCGTGCACCAGCACAACGAGGCCCAGGCCGCGCACGCGGTGGTGGACCTGCTGCGCGCCGGTTTGCGTGTGGCCTATGTGAGTGACGCGGGCACGCCGGGCGTGAGCGACCCCGGCGCGCGCTTGGTGGCCCATGTGCGCGCCCAGGGCCTGCGCGTGGTGCCGCTGCCGGGCGCGAGCAGCGTGACCACGCTGCTGAGCGCCGCCGGGGTGGCGCTAGACGACGCGGGTGGCACCGGGTTTGTATTCGCTGGCTTTTTGCCGTCCAAAGCCACCGAACGCACGCACGCGGTGCAGGCACTGGCAACCCAGACGCAAGCCACGGTGCTGCTGGAGGCACCGCACCGCATTGGGGCGCTAACCCTGGCGCTGGCCGTGCTGGGCGAACGTCTGGTGACCGTGGGGCGCGAGCTGACCAAGCAGTTTGAAGAAATCGCCACGGTGCGCGCTGAGGCATTGCCCGCCTGGCTGGCGGCCGACGCCAACCGGCTGCGCGGTGAATTTGTGCTGGTGCTGCACCCGCGGGTGCTGACGGGCGAAGTGGCGCAAGACGACCGGGTGTTGAAACTGCTGTTAGCGCATTTGCCACTCAAAACCGCCGTCAAAC
>CAIYQF010000369.1 GCA_903928325.1 uncultured beta proteobacterium
AACCCCTGTCCCCGATCAATTCAGGTGGGGGATTTTGAAGTGGCCACAGACGGGGGAATTTGGGTGGCCATCAGGGACTATTTTTCAAAAATTCCATGTAAATCAATGACTTACCATTAGTCAGATGACGTTCGGGACGTAGAGACCGGAGGTTCGAATCCTCTCACCCCGACCAGATTACCCTAAGGAAACCCACTTCTTTTATTGGAATGTGGGTTTTTTGTTGCCTATCAGCGATTCATGGGCAGCTAGAAGGGGCATCTTTCCTAAACATGCACCTATGCCGAGCTGAGATGCATTTATACAAGTAGTACTTGACAAAGTAAACTGTCTATTTACACTAAACGCCAATGATCTCAACTTTCAAGCACAAGGGTTTGGAGCTGTTTTTTACCAAGGGCAGTTACAAGGGCGTGCCTGCGCAGCATGGAGCCCGCATGGAGCGGATGCTGGACAGATTGGATGCCGCCCGCGAAGCCAAGGACATGGACTTGCCGGGCTACAAATTCCATGCACTCAAAGGTGATAGAAAAGGCGAATTCGCGGTTTCAGTTTCCGGGAACTGGCGAATCACCTTTGAGTTTGATGGCCAAAACGCCGTAAACGTTAACTTGGAGGACTACCACTAATGAAGTCTCTACGAAACCCCCATCGCAAGCCGACGCATCCTGGCGCAGTGTTGCGCGAGGATGTCTTGCCCGAACTGGGCTGGACCCAAGCTGAGCTGGCTCATCGGCTCATGGTCAGCCGGCAAACCGTTTCACAACTGCTGCATGAGGAAAAATCAGTCACGGCAGAAATGGCGATCCGAATTTCCAGCGCTGTGGGTGGAACGCCTGAGAGCTGGCTCAGCATGCAGCAGGCCGTTGACCTGTGGGATGCGGGAGTCAAGCTCAAAAGCAATCCAGCACTTGCGCCATTGTTTCGCCAAGCGACCATTGCCGCCTGAGACGCAAGCCGACTCGCCTATATTCAAGTTGAGTGTCTATTTTTTACGCTTGTTATCAGCCCGAAAAGACAGAAAATCCGTTTGTTTGACGTGTGCTGAAAATAAGATCTTTGGCATTTTTGTGCTCAATGCTTCACCCTCGAAAACCGTCGAGCAGGTTTAAATTAGTCTGGTAAAGCGCTACGTTCGGGACGTAGAGACCGGAGGTTCGAATCCTCTCACCCCGACCAATTTCCTTAATTAAATCAACGAGTTACAGCTTACAGCCGTCAATCTCATTGTGGTTTATAGTGTATTTTTCAGCATACTACTTTTGATGGTGTTCTCAGTGCAATCAGTGGGGCGTTATGCACAAAACGTACTGGTCAGCGAGAGCGTAAAACCATATTACCCACATGCCAAAAAAGGCACGTCTCCCACAAGGGCTTGGGACTTTTCTTTACCGAAGGCAGCTACAAAGACGTGCCCGTGAAGCCAGGGACTTGGATTTGCTCGGCTTCAAATTCCATGCGCCCAAAGGAAATAGTAGAGGCGAATTCAACGTTTCTGTTTCAGGGAACCAGGCGGATCACCTTTGAGTTGGATGGTCAAGATGCCGTAAATGTTAATTGGGAAGACTACCAATAATGAGGTCTCTACGAAACCCCAACCGCAAGCCCACGCATCCCGGTGCAGTGTTGCGCGAAGATGTCTTGCTCGGACTCGGCTGGACCCAATCGAGCTGGCAGATCGGCTCATCGTCAGCCGCCAAACGGTTTCACAAGTACTGCATGACGGGGCAGGCCGTTACCGCAGATATGGCCATCCGCATTTCCAGCGCGGTAGGTGGAACGCCTCAGAGCTGGCTCAGCATGCAACAAGCTGTTGGCCTGTGGGACGCTGCGATCAAGCTCGAAAGCAATCCTTCACTTGCACCGCTGTTCCAACCAGAGACCATAGCCGCCTGAACATTTCGTTTGCACAGGCCCACTTCCTGTGTCCGACAATCGGCTTTTGTTGGCCGTCGGCAATGCACGACGCACCTGCCCCAGGACCTTGCAAACAGAGGTTCCAAGCTCCCGCTGCGCTGCTTGGCATGGGCATAATCGACGGTGATCTGTTTCAAGTAAAGTCACACCATGTCCCTGTTTTCCCTTCGTCTAAAAATTACTGCCTTGTTGATGGCAACGCTTCTGGGTGCATGTGGTGGTGGTGGCAGCTCCGCGCCTGCGCCCACCGGAGGAATCACGGCCACGGCGGGGGATAGCCAGGTCACCATCACGTGGGCAGCGGATGCTGGTGTGGATTACTGGCTCATGTACGCGGCCACCGCCACAGCCATTGACATGAAGTCTCCTCCGGGCAATCACGTGTGGGTTACCAGTGGCGTCACATCGCCCCTGGTAATAACCGGATTAACCAACGGCGTGGCCTATTCATTTGCCATGGACGGTCGTATCGGCGGTGGTTCTGGGGGGACGCAGACTCCCTCCGTGTCGGCGACACCGGCTGCGGCGACGCCCTAAGGGGCTGCATTTGGGCATTTCCAGCCGGGTGAACCGTCGCTTTCGGGGCGACGAACACTAGCGCAATTTCGAGCTACCAAGACCCAAGCTTTCACGCCTGCTTAATCGGCAATCCCGGAAAAAATGAGCGCACCAGCGCCGCCGGAATTGCATACTGGGGAAAGCAGGCCGAGGTATTGGCTGCATGCAGGATGTGAATGCACAAGCCCACTTCGTCTCTAACAAACTCCACCACCTTGGATTGCGTGAGCGCTGCGCGGACAAAGGGAGCGTCCTCGTTAAACGCAACCGAAGCAAATGGGCAGGCGGACCACACGGTTTTTAAATACACATAAGAAAACCCGTACCCTAGGTGGTTCTCTTTGAACATGGCGTCGTGTTCCCCGACATGTGCTACCGCAATAGCCTGGTCCGACCAAATGAAATGCAGGCCGGTTTTTTCGGTCAAATCCCAGTAAGCAAACCGGTCGTACACCGCGCTGTAGATGAAAAATGCTGACAACTTGACCAAATCGGCGCCTTTGGCCTCGAGCTGGTCGATCATGTATTCCAAATACTGGGGCGCGTAATACTCGTCATCGTCAACGTGGGCGATGATTGCACCGCACGCCTGCCCGTTGAGCCAATTTCGCTTGTCGCCAACGCACTGGCGGACGCCAACGTGTTGGTAACGGATACGCGGATCACTTTGGGCCAGAAAATAGCCGCTGGGCTGCGCGGAGTCATCCAAAATGATCCATTCCCAGTTGCTATAGGTTTGGTCGAGCACACAGCGGTGTATGGCCCCGAGCATGCTCTCCCGGTTGTATGTCGGGGTGACGATCGATACGAGTGGCTTCACCATGTGGGAACGTGCTAAGTCGGATTTTTTAAAGGTTTAGCTCATCTTTGCGCCGTGCTTGGGATCCATTGGCCGTTTTCAGGCGCGTGCGTCGCCCCAGCGCAGCGGGGACGCGTCATCGCCCCGGTACAGGGTGTCGCCATGCCGGTCCACGCAGTAATGGCGCGAAACAATCATCTCGTTAAAATGCATATCGGCGGCGATGCGGGTGTATTCAAAAATCACACTGCGTGTCACGCGTGCGCCCGAGCGAATCACACTTCCGTGCCCAATCCAGGCCGGTCCCACAATCGACGCGCCCGGCTCGATGCGCGTACCCGAACCAATGTAAACGGGGCCCTGGATTTTGACCCGGTCCCAGTCGATGGAGGTATTGAGCCCCACCCAAATGCCCGGCCGAACCTGCTTTCCCGGCATGGGCATTTCGGCGATCTCGCCCTTGAGCACGCGTTGCAGCACCGACCAGTAATCACTCACCCGACCGATGTCGATCCAATGAAAGGGTCGGTTTTGCACAAAAAATGGCTTTTTCTGCGCAACCAGCTGGGGAAAGAGCTCTGCGCCAATGTCATACACCACCCCCGAAGGCACCAGATCCAGTACCTGCGGCTCGAAAATGTAGACGCCGGTGCTGGCCAGCTTGGACTTGGCGTCCTGCGGCGCCGGTTTTTCCTGGAAAGATGCGATGCGCCCATCGGGCCCGGCCACCACGATGCCATAAGCGCTGACATCGGCCAAAGGCACTTCCAGAGCCACCAAGCTAGCAATTGCGCCTTGGGCGTGGTGCTCTGCCAATGCTGCGGTGATGTCCAAATCAATCAGCGCGTCGCCGCACAAGACCAGGGTAGTGTCGTCAAAAAACCCGCTGAAATCCTGAATTCGGCGCATGCCCCCGGCGGACCCCATGGGGTGCGGCAAGATGTCACCGTGCTCGCGCCGCCCCTCATAGGAATAGCCAATTTCAACGCCCCAGCGGCTCCCGTCGCCAAAGTACTCCTCGATTTTCTGGTGGTGGTACGCTACATTGACCATGATTTCTTTGATCCCATGGCGGGCCAGGTGCTCGATCAGGTACTCCATCACGGGCTTGCCCAAAATCGGCACCATGGGCTTGGGCAGGTCGCGGGTCAGGGGGCGCACGCGGGTGCCTTGTCCAGCCGCCAAAATCATGCCTTTTGCCATTTTCCATGCCCTTAATTCAACAAATTGATCGAATTGTGCACGACGCGCCCCCCAAACCGGGTGCGACGACACGATGGTTTGTCGCGATACGCCGCAGCCCCACAGTCCCGATTAGCCGCCGCAAAGCCTCGTACACTTGGATCCGTACTGTCTTATTTACGCAACACCCACATTCCCATGACCATTCTTGTCACCGGCGGCGCCGGTTTTATCGGCAGCAACTTTGTACTGGACTGGCTGGCTGGCTGCGGTGAGGCGGTGGTTAACCTGGACAAGCTCACCTATGCCGGCAATTTGTCCAACCTTGCCTCTTTGCAAGGCGACATGCGCCACACTTTTGTGCAAGGTGATATAGCAGACACCGCCTTGGTGGCCGGTCTGCTGGCGCA
This sequence comes from uncultured beta proteobacterium, assembly GCA_903928325.1. Lineage (GTDB taxonomy): Bacteria > Pseudomonadota > Gammaproteobacteria > Burkholderiales > Burkholderiaceae_C > Allorhodoferax. The sequence continues at coordinate 4,867 of CAIYQF010000369.1, forward strand.
GCACCGGCCCCGTGCGGTGCTCAACTTTGCCGCCGAGAGTCACGTCGACCGCTCCATCGCCAGCCCGGGCGCCTTCATTCAGACCAATGTGGTGGGCACTTTCGCGCTGCTGGAATCGGTGCGCGCCTACTGGGGCGCCCACAGTGAGGCCGACAAGGCCACCTTCAGGTTTTTGCACATCTCCACCGACGAGGTGTATGGGTCGCTGGGCACGGGTGAGGCGGCTTTTAGCGAAACCCACCGCTATGAGCCCAACAGCCCCTATTCGGCCTCCAAGGCCGCCAGCGACCACTTGGTGCGCGCCTACCACCACACCTACGGCCTGCCGGTGC
>CAIYQF010000370.1 GCA_903928325.1 uncultured beta proteobacterium
CGTCGTGGTGGAAGCCGCAGGCGACTCGGGCTACATCAATGGCGAGCAGGTCGAGCGCTCCGAGATGCTCAACACCAACGACCGTCTGCGTGCCGAGGACAAGATTCCGGCTGTGTTCACCAACTTGCTGCTGGGTATTACCAAAGCGTCCTTGTCCACCGACAGCTTCATCAGCGCGGCTTCCTTCCAGGAAACCACACGCGTGCTGACCGAAGCCGCCATCATGGGCAAGCGCGACGAGCTGCGTGGCTTGAAAGAGAACGTCATCGTCGGTCGCCTGATCCCTGCAGGCACCGGCATGGCCTACCACGAAGCCCGTTTGGTCCGTGAGCAGATGGACGACTCCGAGCGCCGTGCGATTGCCGAAGCGGACGCCGCAGAACTGGCTGCAAACGCCGACACCGAGGAATTGTCTTCCGAAGAAGGCGGCGCTGCGGCCTAAGTCTGCCGCCTGCAATGGCGCAGTACCCCAGGCCTTTCCCCCAAAGGCCTGGGGTTTTTTTTGAAAACGTAAGGCATGCAAAAGTATTTGTCGCTGTGGGTCGTCTTGGCGGTCGCGGTATTTTGGGCCGTGGGCGTGCACAACCGCTTGATGCGTCTGCGTGCGGCGGTGTGGGATGCTGCTGCGTCCTTCGAGCGCCAAATGCACGTACTGACGGGGATTTGCAAAGTAGCCCTGTTGGAGCGTGATCCTTGCGTTCAAGGTGTTGAGACGCTGGCCTTGGCGGTGCAGACCATGGTGCTGGCGATGAAGGGAGGCAAACAAGCCAAGGGTGCGGCGTCTCCTATCGACTATTGCACTGCCATGGGCACACCCTGGGCGCAGTTGCAGCAAAGTGCCGAGGCTTACTTTCTTGCAGCCGGAGATACTCCGGACCCTGTATCTGGCGCAGCACTTGGCGTGACCTGGACCGATGGGTGCACCAAGGCCAACTTTGCCAAAGCCGCTGCGACGCTGGCAGTGGCCGACTACAACGCAGCCCTTGGGCAGGCGCCGGCTTGCTGGGTGGCAGGGCTCATGGGCTTTGAGCGGCTCATGCCGTTGGCATGAAGCCATGACCGCAGTCCAGGAACCCACGGCACTTTGGCGCCAATTGCAGGCTACGGCAAGTGTCATCGCCGCGGTGCGCAAAGGGGCGTCTGGCACCGCGGCACTGGACGCCGTGCCATCGGGCTTGCGCCCAGGGGTTCAGTCTTTGGCGTTTTATGTGTGGCGCAACCTGGGACGTGCCCAGTCGCTGCGCTCGGCACTGGTCAGCCGCGCTCCGGCTCCTGCTATCGACGCACTGTTGTGCGTGGCCTTGGCCTTGCTGTGGAACCCGGGCGAATCCCCCTATGACGCCTTTACGTTGGTCAACCAAGCCGTTGAGGCGCTCAAACGCAACCCGCAGTCGCGCGCGCAGGCAAACTTTGTGAACGCGTGCCTGCGCCGGTTTTTGCGCGAACGGGCGCAGTTGCTGGCTACGACGGACGGGGATTTGGAGGCGCTGTGGAACTACCCGCGCTGGTGGATTGAGCGCGTGCGCCGGGACCACCCCCAGCACTGGCAGACGGTGCTCAGAGCTGGAAACGCCCATGCGCCCATGACGCTGCGGGTCCATGCGCGGCACTGCTCTGCCCAGGATTACGTGCTGCGTTTGCAGTCGGTCGGCATCGCAGCGCGCCAGGGGGAGGGTGCCGCGGTGATGTTGGAGCGCCCAGTTCCTGTGACCCAGTTGCCTGGATTTGGCGATGGCTGGGTGGCCGTACAAGATGCGGCAGCCCAGTCGGCTGCACCGTTGTTGCTGCAAGGTTTGGGACAGCGACCACGCATTTTGGATGCCTGTGCCGCGCCCGGCGGAAAGACCGCGCACCTGCTCGAAGCGTCCGATGCCAGCGTGGTGGCCCTGGAAATTGACGGCGCGCGCCTGCATCGCATTCAGGACAACCTTCAGCGTTTGGGTCTGCAGGCCCAGGTGATCCAAGGCGACGCAGCGCGTCCCCAGGATTGGTGGGACGGAGCGTTGTTCGATGGCATTTTGCTGGATGCGCCGTGCACCGCGTCAGGTATTGTGCGCCGCCACCCCGACATACGCTGGTTGCGCAGAGAGTCCGATAGCGGGCAGCTCGCAGCCCTGCAAAGCCAGATTTTGCAGTCGCTGTGGCCCTTGCTGCGCACAGGCGGACACATGGTCTATTGCACCTGTTCGATTTTTCGGGTTGAGGGTGAGCAACAGATACAAAACTTTCTGGCACGCCATACCGACGCCCGTCTTTGCCCCTCGCCCGGGCATTTGCTCCCGGGTGGCGGCGCAGCCGATGGCGCCGTGTACGACAATTCGAGCCATGACCATGACGGTTTTTACTATGCACTGCTGGAAAAAAACGCTGCTTAAGCGCCTGCTGTGTTGGCTTGGCGTGCTGGTATGGCTGCTGGCAGTGCCGCGCGCCATGGCCCAGAACGCTACCGAAATCAACCCGCTTCGAGCCGAGCGGATCGCCAGCGAGGTATTGGTTTCGGCAACCGTATCGTTCGATTTGCCATCGGTGGTCGAGGACGCCTTACTCAAGGGCGTACCGATGTTTTTTCTCTTGGAAGCTGAGGTGCTGCAAGAGCGCTGGTATTGGTCGGACAAAAAAATTGCCGGCGCCCAGCGCCAATTGCGACTGGCCTACCAGCCATTGACTCGGCGTTGGCGTGTCAATGCCACCGCAGGGGCTGGTGGCGACAGCCCACAGGGCCAGGCCCTGAGCCAAAGCTTTGAAACCCTTGCCCAGGCGATGGCGGCGGTGCGCCAGATTTCCCAGTGGAAGATTGGGGATCTGGCCGACTCCGAGCCCTTGGCCAAGCTCAAGGTCGAATTCCGGTTCCGCTTGGACCTGGGTCAGTTGCCGCGCCCCTTTCAGATTGGCGCGATCGGACAGTCCGAATGGGACATCCAGGCCGTCGGACGGGTGCCGCTGCGCGGGGAGGGCGCCAAATGACGGTCGCACCGTCCGCGTCGGTGTCCGCACGCTCGGTGGCGGCTGCAAACGCTCGGCTTATGCGCCGTGCAGTGGCTATGGGCGCGGCGCTGATGGTGGTGATTGGCCTGGTGCTTTTGTACCTGCTGACCCAGGCGACCAACAACCGGGAGATGTATGAACAAAACTACGCCCGGCTTTTCACCATCAATATGGTGGTGGCCGCGTGCCTGGTGGTGGGCATTGTCTGGGTCGGTGCGCGCTTGTTCATGCGGGTGCGGCAGGGGCGTTTTGGCAGCCGCCTGTTGCTCAAAATTGCCACCATTTTTGCCTTGGTCGGTGTCGCACCGGGATTGCTGATCTACGTGGTGTCCTACCAGTTTGTGTCGCGGTCTATTGAGACCTGGTTTGACGTCAAGGTGGAGGGCGCGTTGGAGGCCGGCCTTGGCCTTGGCCGCGTCACCTTGGACACCTTGTCAAGTGACTTGGCGAGCAAGGCCCGCGTGGCAGCCACCCAGCTCGCCGATGGAACAGACCCGGTGCCAGAGCTTGCGCTAGCGCGGGTGATGGAGCAACTCGGTGCAGGTGAGGCCGCGCTGTGGAGCGCCAGCGGCAAGCTGATCGCCAGCGTGGGGCCTATTGGGTTGCAGCTCAGCCCTGACCGGCCCAGCACCAGCCAATTTCGTGCGGCGCGCGCCGAGCGTTCTTTGGCGTGGGTGGAGGGGCTGGACGACGGGGGACCGGCCAAGCTGGGCAGCCCCCAGGTCAAGGCATTGGTACCCATTTCTAGCGCCAGCGTGGGATTGGCAACCGAGCAACGGTTTTTGCTGGTGCAGCGCGCCTTGCCTGCGAATTTTGTCGCCAATGCCTTGGCTGTGGCCAGTGCCAACCGCGAGTACCAAGAGCGTGCTTTGGCGCGAGAGGGGCTCAAACGCATGTACATCGGCACACTGACCTTGAGCCTGTTCTTGGCCGTGTTTGGTGCGATCTTGTTGGCCATTATTCTGGGCAATCAAATTGCCCGGCCGCTGCTGGTACTTACCGAGGGTGTTAGCCAAGTAGCTGCAGGTGATTTGACGCCCAAACTGGCGATGCAAACCAATGACGAGCTCGGGGGGCTGACGCGTGCATTTGCCTCTATGACGCAGCAACTCGCCGATGCGCGCCAGACGGTGCAAGGCAGCATGGCGCAAGTCGACTCCGCACGTGCGCATTTGCAGACGATTTTGGACAATTTGACGGCTGGCGTGTTGGTGCTCAACGCCGACGGCAGCGTGCGCTCGGCCAACCCCGGCGCCGCCCGGATTTTGGGTGTGCGTGCGCAAGACTTTGGCGGCGCGACTTTGCGCCAGATGCCGGGGCTCGAGGCCCTGGGCCTGGGTGTTCAACAGCAGTTTGCCGAGTTTTTTGGCCGCCGACTCGAGCGGCAAAGCGACCACTGGCAGCATTCATTCGAATTGGGCAGGGAGGGTCAAACCATGGACGCCGATTCCGGGCGTGCCATCACCTTGGTGGCGCGTGGCGCGATCTTGCCCGACCAAACGCGCCTCTTGGTGTTTGACGATATTTCCGAGATCGTCTCGGCGCAACGCACACAAGCCTGGGGCGAGGTGGCGCGCCGTCTCGCCCACGAGATCAAAAACCCCCTCACCCCTATCCAGCTTTCCGCCGAGCGGCTGGAGATGAAACTCGCAGGCAAACTACAAGCGCCCGAGCAGGCGATCCTGACCAAGTCGGTGAAAACCATCGTTGAGCAAGTCGACGCCATGAAGCGCTTGGTCAACGACTTTCGTGAATATGCGCGCCTGCCTGCGGCGGTGCTGGCGCCGGTCGACCTCAACCAACTGGTGGCCGACGTGATGCACCTCTATGAGGCCACTGCCATACCGATTGCGCTGCAGCTCGACCACCATATCCCGCAGGTCATGGGCGATGCCGAGCAACTGCGCCAGGTGATGCACAACCTCTTACAAAACGCCCAGGACGCCACCGAGCAGTTCCAGGCTACCCATTCCCGGTCGGACGCCCTTTTGGATCACGGCATTGTGTTGCGGACCCAGACCATGCCCAGCGGGCGGGTGCGCCTGTCGGTGTTGGACCAGGGGGGGGGATTTCCCGAGCACATCCTCAAGCGCGCTTTTGAGCCCTATGTCACCACCAAGCAGCGCGGCACCGGTTTGGGGTTGGCGGTGGTAAAGAAGATCGCCGACGACCACGCCTCGCGCATCGAGATCAGCAACCGTGTTCAGGATGGCAACATTTTTGGCGCCCAGGTGTCGCTATCATTGGCCGCAGCAGGCACCCAGGGCACTGTGTCAAACGCATTACCGGACAACGCATAAATCATGGCAAACATATTGGTGGTTGACGATGAGCACGGCATCCGAGACTTGCTGTGGGAAATCCTCAACGACGAGGGTCACTCGGTCGAGTTGGCCGAAAACGCAGCCCAAGCGCGTGCTGCGCGGCTGCGCGAGCGCCCCGACTTGGTGCTGCTGGACATCTGGATGCCCGACACCGACGGCGTCACCCTGCTCAAGGAATGGGCTGCCAGTGGCGCGCTCACCATGCCCGTCATCATGATGAGCGGCCACGCCACCATTGAAACCGCAGTTGAAGCCACCAAAATCGGAGCGATGGCGTTTTTGGAAAAGCCCGTCACGCTGCAAAAATTGCTCAAAGCCGTCGAACAAGGCCTGGCACGCGGCAAACCACCTGGCGCCGACGAGCGTGGCAACCGCAGCCCCTGGAGTGCCCCAACGCCTGCGGTCTTGAAAACGACCCAGGGCCAAGCCGTCGTACTGGACCAAGACCAGGTCTTGCCTGCCGGTTTCCACATGGACCTGCCTTTGCGCGATGCGCGCGACGCATTTGAGCGCGCGTATTTCGAGTTCCACTTGTCCCGCGAATCCGGCTCCATGACCCGGGTAGCCGAAAAAACCGGCTTGGAGCGCACCCACCTGTACCGTAAGCTCAAGCAGCTAGGCGTGGATGTGTCGCGCGGCAAACGCCAGACCGGTTAGTCCTGGTTGTAGATCGACACGCCCTGTCGGCGCGCCGCCCCGGATTGCACCAATTGCTCTAGCAATTCTCCAACGCGTTCGTCAACCTCGCCTTGGGTTGGGTGTAGCCCCAAGAGGCTGCGCAAATAGGGCGTGGAGCCCGCCCAGTGGCCCAAAGCGGCGGCGGTGGTTTCCTGCAATTCCAGCAGCTTGAACTTCAATAGCACCTTGGCCGCGTAGTTGCGGTGGCGCTCGGGGCTGCGCTCAAAATAGTCCAGTCGCGCGCGCGCTGTAACCAATGCCTTGGCCACGTCGTTAAACACACTTCCGTGGCCTGGGATCACCGTTGCGGCCTCCAGCGACTCGATCAGGTCCAGCGTGTCGGACACGCAGCCAAAGGCGTCGATTCCGTCGAGTTCGGGAAACACAATGCCAAAGCCGTTTTCCCACAGGGCGTCGGCAGAAATCAAGATTCGTTCAACCGGCTCAAACAGCAGCACCGAGTGCGGGTCGTGGCCGGGCGCGGCATGGATCTGCCAGTGCTGCGGTCCGATGCGCAGCTCCTGGCCTGGAAGCAGCAAGCCCTGGTACGCAAAGCGCGGGCAGCTTTGACCGGTGGCCTCAAAGGTCAGCTCCTGCACGGACCAGTGCGTCACTGCTTGCGCATGGCCTGGGGGAATCAAGGTGTGCATTCCAGGGTAGCGCGCTTGCAAAGCGGCATTGCCGCCACAGTGGTCGCTGTGCAGGTGGGTGTTGACCAATTGCGTGAGTTGATCACCTTGGAGGGCGGTAGCCACCAAGGCCAGTGTTTGCGCAGTGTGGCTGCAGTAGCCACTGTCGACCAGGGTGGCTGCACCTTTGCCGTCCCGGATGAGGATGTTATTGGACGACAACCACCCCCTTTGCAATACCTGAACCCCAGGGGAAAGGGGTGGAGGCACGGCTGTTGAAGGACGGGCTGTTAAAGGCATGTTCGGGCTACGCTAGGCTAAATCGGAAGCGTGGAGTCTAGTATTTGCCCGCAACCTAGGGAAAACCCTTATAGTAGAGGCATGAGTTGGATTGCGATTTGGTTTTCTGAACTGGTTTACGCCGTGCGGGCCCTGCTGCGACCGGATTTTCGCCACCACGTGGCCGGCCATGGCCAGGGTGCGCCGGCGAGTCGGCGGGTCCCCATTCGCGCACTGGGGCCGCGCCACCGCAGCGCCGTGTTGGGGCACTTGCTCGCGCTGGAACCCCAGGACCGGTATTTGCGCTTTGGCTATGCCGCACAGGATGCGCAAATCGTCAACTACGTGGCGGGTCTTGACTTTGCACGTGACAAGATTTTTGGCATTTATAACCGCGGCCTGCGTCTGGTGGCCGTCGCGCACCTGGCTTATGCCAAAGACTCCAGGGCTGATCGCTGCGCCGAGTTTGGCGTTTCGGTGCTGCCGCAATGCCGTGGTCAAGGCATGGGGTCCAAATTGTTTGCACGCGCCCAGGTGCACGCCAGAAACGACCGCATC
>CAIYQF010000371.1 GCA_903928325.1 uncultured beta proteobacterium
ACGTGTGGGTGGGTTTGTTTGTGTTGATCGGCGCTGCGGCCATTCTTTTTTTGGCGCTGCAGTCGGCCAACTTGCTGAGTTTGAATTTCCAGTCCACCTATGTGGTCACCGCGAAATTTGACAACGTCGGCGGCCTCAAACCCAAGGCCGCCGTGCGCAGTGCCGGGGTGGTGGTGGGCCGGGTGGACAAAATCGTATTTGACGACAAGTCGTTTCAAGCCCGCGTGGTCCTGGCCATGGAAAAGCGTTACACATTTCCCAAGGACAGTTCCTTAAAAATCCTCACCAGCGGCTTGTTGGGCGAACAATACCTGGGTATTGAGGCTGGTGCTGACGACCAGGTGCTGGTCAGCGGTGACAGCATCAGCAGCACCCAGTCGGCCGTGGTGTTGGAGAGCTTGATTAGCCAGTTCCTGTACAGCAAAGCGGCGGATGCCGTTGGCCCCAAGCAAGGCGACTAAGGGTGAAGAAGGCGCGCCCCATGGAACTAGCGCGTCACTGTGGCGTGTACTGCTGCATCGCCATGTGCTTGGCCTGGAATGCGGCGCATGCGGGTGCGGCGCAGGCCGATCCGCACGACCCGTTGGAGCCTTTGAATCGGGTGGTTTTTGCCTTCAATGACCTGTTGGACCGCGCGGTGGTGAAGCCCGTAGCAGTGGCGTACACCAGTGTGGCGCCGCGCTGGATGCGAAAAGGGGTGAGCAATTTTTTTGGCAACTTGGGCGACGTCTGGTCACTTGTTAACAACGCCGTCACCTTGCGGCCCGCAGCCACGGCAGACAGCCTGGAGCGCGTGATGGTCAATAGCACGGTTGGGTTGTTGGGTGTGGTCGATGTGGCGACCAGCATGGACATTGAGAAGCACACGACCGACTTTGGCACCACATTGGGGCGTTGGGGGGTTTCACCGGGGCCGTACGTGGTGTTGCCGTTTTTGGGCTCGTACACCCTGCGCGAAGTAGTGGCCCTGCCCGTGGACCGCCAAGGCAACTTGGTCAACCAGGTGCAGGATGTCAACACCCGCGATGGGCTCACGGTGTTGAGTTTTATTGATGTGCGCGCCAGTTACCTCAAGGCCGGGGACGTCATTGATGGAGCCTCTCTGGACCCCTATTCGTTTACGCGCGACTCGTATTTGCAGCGCCAACGCTACCGGCAATATGATGGCGAGGTGCCGGAGGCCACCGAGGCGGAGCCCTGAAAAAGCCCATTTTTAGTCTCAGGCGCCATGTCGGCAACAATAGCGCTTGGTGCGTTGTACCGGAATAAACAAACACTGTAAGAATTCAGGGAGGATTTTGATGAACAGCCGTAGCTTTCACCGCCTGTTGATAGCGGGTGTCATCACGCTGGGTTTGGCAATGGGCACACAAGCCCGCGCTGAGGATGAAGCGGCCGATGCCTTTGTCAAGCGGATTTCGACCGATGTGCTCGACACCATTAAAGGCGACAAGGGCATGCGCTCCGGCGATATTGCACGCGTAGTTATCTTGGTCGATACCCGCATCATGCCGCACGTGGATTTTCAGCGTATGACCGCTTCTGCCGTGGGCCCGGCTTGGCGCCAAGCCACGCCAGAACAGCAAAAGCGCTTGCAAGACGAGTTCAAAATTTTGCTGGTGCGCACCTACGCCGGTGCGCTGTCGCAGGTCAGTGACCAAAACGTGTTTATGAAGCCGTTGCGTGCCGCGGCCGAAGACAAAGAGGTCGTGGTACGCAGCGAGGTGCGTGGCGGCGGCGACCCCATACAGCTGGACTACCGACTTGAGAAAACGCCGGGCCAAGGGTCGGGCTGGCGCATTTTTAACCTCAATGTGCTGGGTGTGTGGCTGGTCGAAACCTACAAAAGCCAGTTTTCCCAGGAAATCAACGCCAAGGGCATCGATGGTTTGATTGAATCCTTGGCTGCACGCAACAAGTCCAACACCAAAAAAGGTTGATGTGCTCCAACTGCCCGCCACGCTAACCCATGTCCAGGCCACTGAATGCCTCCAAGGTCTGGTGCAAGCCCTGTCGCTTCAGAGCAATGAAGCTCTATTAGACGCCTCGGAGCTCAAGGAGTTTGACTCTTCCGCCCTGGCGGTTGTGATGGAGTTGCGGCGGGCATGCCAGCGCTGCGGCAAAGCGCTGGTGGTGCACGGTCTGCCTCCCAGCGTGGTGGAGCTCGCCACCCTGTACGGCGTGGAATCCCTGCTTGGACAGCACGCCTAATTGCCGGACCCTTTGCACTTCGACGTCGCGCGTAAAATTGCGCGCTTCCATGCCTGCTATTTCTTTTCAATCCATCTCCAAGGCCTACGCGTCCCCCAAAGGACCCCCGGGCGCAACTTTCCTCGCTGTTGACCATGTGAGCCTCACCATCGAGGAGGGGGAATTCTTTGGCTTGCTAGGTCCCAATGGTGCGGGAAAAACCACCATGATCAGCAT
>CAIYQF010000372.1 GCA_903928325.1 uncultured beta proteobacterium
GCCGGTGATTCCGCCGCACGTTGACCTCAAACCGGTGGACAAGACCAAGACACGTCTGAACGCGGTGGTGAAACTGGCCAAGCGCAAAGACGTCTCCAACATCGTCAACGCCTGTGACGCCGGGCGTGAGGGCGAGCTGATCTTTCGATTGATTGAGCAGTACGCCGGGGGCGCCAAGCCACTGGGCAAGCCGGTCAGCCGCCTGTGGCTGCAGAGCATGACGCCGCAAGCCATTCGCGACGGCTTTGACCACCTGCGCACGAACGCACAAATGCAACCCCTGGCCGACGCCGCGCGCTGTCGCAGCGAGGCCGATTGGCTGGTGGGCATCAACGGCACGCGCGCCATGACGGCGTTCAACTCGCGCGACGGCGGCTTCTTTTTGACCACCGTGGGCCGGGTGCAAACGCCGACCTTGAGCGTGGTGGTGGAGCGCGAAGAGCAGATTCGGAAATTTGTCAGCCGCGACTACTTTGAGATCCATGCCAGCTTTGCCGCCGTGGCCGGTCAGTACCCGGCCAAGTGGTTTGACCCGCAACACAAGCGCGATACGGAAGACGCCGAAAAGAAGGCCGACCGCGTCTGGAACCTGGCCCAGGCCCAGGCCATTGCCGACGCCTGCCGGGGCCAACAGGCCACGGTGACGGAGGAGAGCAAGCCCACCACGCAAGCTTCTCCCTTGTTGTTTGACCTGACCAGCCTGCAGCGCGAGGCCAACGGCAAGTTTGGCTATTCCGCCAAAACCACGCTGCAAATCGCGCAAAGCCTGTACGAGCGCCACAAGGCGCTGACCTACCCGCGTACCGACTCGCGAGCGCTGCCCGAAGACTATGTGCCGGTGGTCAAGCAAACCTTCGAGATGCTTTCTGAGAGCGGCATGCGCCACCTGGCGCCCCACGCGCTGACCGCGCTAAACAACAACTACATCAAACCGACCAAGCGCGTGTTTGACAACAGCAAGGTGAGCGATCACTTTGCCATCATCCCCACCCTGCAAGCGCCCAGCGGCCTGAGCGAGGCCGAGCAAAAGGTGTACGACCTGGTGGTGCGCCGCTTTATGGCGGTGTTTTTCCCAAGCGCGCAGTATCAGGTGACCACGCGCATTAGCACCGTGACTGTGGCTAACGCCGCGCACGCCTTTAAAACCGAAGGCAAGGTGCTGGTCAACCCCGGCTGGCTGGCGATTTACGGCAAGGAAGCGGCCGTTGAGGTGGAAGACGCCAAGGACGGCGACAAGGGCCAAAGCCTGGTGCCGGTGGCGCCCGGTGAGAAAGTACGTGCCGAGGCGGTAGACGCCAAGGGCCTCAAGACCCGGCCCCCGGCGCGCTATTCCGAGGCCACCCTCTTGGGCGCCATGGAGGGTGCCGGCAAAACCGTGGAAGACGATGAACTGCGCGAAGCCATGCAGGAAAAAGGCCTGGGCACGCCCGCCACGCGGTCCAGCATTATTGAGGGCCTGATCGCCGAAAAATACATGCTGCGCGAAGGCCGCGAGCTGATTCCCACGGCCAAGGCTTTTCAGCTGATGACACTCTTACGCGGCTTGGGCGCTGAAGAATTGTCCAAGGCCGAACTCACCGGTGAGTGGGAATACAAACTGGCGCTGATGGAGCAAGGCAAGCTCAAGCGCGAGGTGTTCATGGCCGAGATTGCGGCCATGACCGAGCGCCTGGTGCGCAAAGCCAAAGAATACGACCGCGACACCATTCCCGGCGACTACGCCACGCTGCACGCACCCTGCCCGAATTGCGGCGGCGTCATCAAGGAAAACTACCGCCGCTACACCTGCACCGGCAAAAACGGCGACGCGGAGGGCTGCGGCTTTTCCTTTGGCAAGTCGCCCGCCGGGCGCACCTTTGAGCTCGCTGAAGTGGAACAGTTTCTGACCGACAGGAAGATTGGGCCCCTAGACGGCTTTCGCTCCAAGGCCGGTTGGCCGTTTACCGCCGAGATGGTGGTCAAGTTTGACGAAGAGACCAAAACCTACACGCTCGAATTCGACTTTGGCGACGACAAGGCGGGCGAAGAGTCGGGCGAGTTGATCGACTTTGCGCAGCAAGAAAGCCTGGGCGCCTGCCCCAAATGCGGCGGCGCGGTGTATGAGCACGGCAAAAACTACGTCTGCGCCCGATCGGTGCCCACGCTGGCGCAGGCCACGCCGAGCTGCGACTTCAAGAGCGGCCAGATCATCCTGCAGCAGCCCATTGCCCGCGAGCAAATGCACAAGCTGCTGGCCACCGGCAAAACCGACCTGCTGGACAAGTTCGTGAGCATGCGCACCCGGCGCGCCTTCAAAGCCATGCTGGCTTGGGACGCCGAGGCTGACAAGGTGAACTTCGAGTTCGCGCCGAGCAAGTTCCCGCCGCGCAAAACGGCAGCAGGCAAGCCGGTGGTCGCCAAAAAGGCGGCCCCTGCGACGAAAACTGCCGCCGTAAAAACTACGGCCAAGAAAGTGGCGGGCAAAAAGGTGGCCGCAAAGAAAACCCCGGCGAAGAAAGTGGCCGCCAAGACCACCGTCAAAGCCCCGCGCAAAGCCAGCACCGCCGCCGGCCTGCAGCCCAGCGCCGCACTGGCCGCCGTGATTGGCGACGTGGCGGTGGCGCGCACCGAGGTGATTCGCCTGCTGTGGGACTACATCAAGGCCCAGGGCCTGCAAGACCCGGCCAACAAGCGCGCCATCAACGCCGACGCCAAGTTGATGCCGGTGTTTGGCAAACCGCAGGTCAATATGTTTGAGTTGGCGGGGATTGTTGGGAAGCACTTGAGCTAAGGAGAGGGGCATGAACTTCACCGAAATCGACGACGACTCCGAGCACAGCAGCCACACCCCGGCCGAGCGGGCGCGCGCGGCTTCGCGCACCACCTGGGTGAGCGTGGTGGTCAACGTGGTCTTGTCGGCCACACAAATCGTGGTGGGCATTTTTGCGAAGTCGCAGGGCCTGGTGGCCGACGGCATCCATTCGCTGTCCGACCTGGTGGCCGACTTTGTGGTGCTGCTGGCGGGTCACCACAGCCAAAAAGACGCAGACCTGGACCACCCCTACGGCCACCAGCGTTTTGAAAACGCCGCCTCGCTGGTGCTGGGTCTGCTGCTGCTGGGTGTTGGCGTGGGCATGGTCTGGGCGGCCGTGGGCAAGCTGGAGTCGCCCGCCAGCATTTCCACGGCGCACCCGGTGGCCCTGTGGGTGGCACTGGCGGCGCTGGTGGCCAAGGAGCTGCTGTTTCGCTACATGCTGCGCGTGGCCAAAGCGGTCAAATCCAGCATGCTGGTGGCCAACGCCTGGCATGCACGTTCGGACGCCGCATCCTCGCTGGTGGTGGCCATTGGCCTGGCCGGCAACCTCGCCGGTTACCCCCTGCTGGACCCGATTGCCGCCCTGATCGTGGGCTTTATGGTGGGCCGCATGGGCTGGTCATTTGGCTGGGATGCGCTGCACGACCTGATGGACCGCGGCGTGGACGAAGAAGAAGTCCAAGCCATCCGCAAAACCTTGCTGTCCACACCCGGAGTTGCCGGCGTGCACGATGTCCGCACCCGCAAGATGGGCGCCATGATCGTTGTGGACGCCCACATTGAAGTGGACGCCAACCTGACCGTCGAGCAAGGCCACAACATTGCCGTGGCCGCGCGCTCGGCAGTCATGCGGCGCCACCGCGTACTCA
>CAIYQF010000373.1 GCA_903928325.1 uncultured beta proteobacterium
CAGAACCTGGCGCTCTTCAAGGGCATGAGCGTGCTCGACAACATCATGTCGGGCCGCAACCTCAAGATCAAAAGCAACATCTTGCTGCAAGCCCTGCACCTGGGCCCGGCCCGGCGCGAAGAGATCATGCACCGCGAGGCGGTAGAACGCATCATCGACTTTCTCGAAATCCAGGCCTACCGCAAAACGCCGGTGGGCCAACTGCCCTACGGCCTGCAAAAGCGCGTCGACCTGGGCCGCGCCCTGGCCATGGAGCCGCAAGTGCTGTTGCTGGACGAGCCGATGGCGGGCATGAACGTGGAAGAGAAGCAGGACATGTGCCGCTTTGTGCTCGACGTGAACGACGAGTTTGGCACCACGGTGGTGTTGATCGAGCACGACATGGGCGTGGTCATGGACATCAGCGACCGGGTGGTGGTGCTGGACTACGGCAAAAAAATCGGCGACGGCACGCCCGACGAAGTGCGCAACAACCCCGACGTCATCAGCGCATACCTTGGCACTTCCCACTGAGAACCCCCACATGGCTTTTTTCCTCGAAACACTTTTTGGCGGCCTGATGGCCGGCATGTTGTATTCACTGGTGGCGCTGGGCTTTGTGCTGATTTACAAGGCCTCGGGCGTGTTCAACTTTGCGCAGGGCGCCATGGTTTTGTTTGCGGCGCTGGCAATGGCCCGTTTTGCGGAGTGGGTTCCAGCGCTGCTGGGTATCTCTGACCCCGTCATTGGCAATTTGCTGGCGTTTGCCGGGGCGGGGCTGGTGATGTTTGCGGTGGCATGGGTGATTGAGCGCCTGGTGCTGCGCCACCTGGTCAACCAAGAAGGCACCACGCTGCTCATGGCCACTTTGGGCATCGCCTACTTTCTGGAAGGCCTGGGGCAAACGCTGTTTGGCAGCAACATCTACAAGATCGACATCGGCATGCCCAAAGACCCGGTGATGATTTTGGAGCGCACCTTCGAGGGTGGCATTCTGATCAACAAGGAAGACTTCTATGCCGCGCTGATCGCTGCGGCCTTGGTGGCGCTGCTGAGCGTGTTTTTTCAGAAGACCGCCACCGGTCGCGCCCTGCGCGCTGTGGCCGATGACCACCAGGCGGCGCAAAGCATTGGCATTCCCTTGAACCGCATCTGGGTCATCGTGTGGTGCGTGGCGGGCTTGGTGGCGCTGGTGGCGGGCATGATTTGGGGCAGCAAGCTGGGCGTGCAGTTTTCGCTCACCACGATTGCACTGCGTGCCTTGCCAGTGGTCATTTTGGGCGGGCTGACGTCGGTGCCCGGCGCGATTGTGGGTGGCCTGATTATTGGCGTGGGCGAGAAGCTGTCCGAGGTGTACCTGGGGCCTTTTGTGGGCGGCGGTATCGAAATCTGGTTTGCCTACGTGCTGGCGCTGGGCTTTTTGCTGATTCGCCCGCAAGGCCTGTTTGGCGAAAAGATCATTGACCGTGTTTGACCATTAGAGAACCACCACGATGTTTTACAGAGAAAACGGCCAATTCAAAACCAGCTATTCGGCGGACCAGCAAATCTTCCCGATTGCGCAAGACCGCCTGGCCATCGCCCTGCTGCTGGCCGTGGGCTTTGTGCTGGTGCCCGCGCTGGCCAGCGACTACATGTTTCGGGCGATTTTGATTCCCTTTTTGATCTTTTCCCTGGCTGCCGTGGGCGTGAATATCTTGGTGGGCTATTGCGGCCAAATTTCCTTGGGCTCGGGCGCCTTTATGGCGGTGGGCGCATATGCGGCCTACAACTTCTTTGTCCGTATTGACGGCATGCCTTTGCTGGTGGCGCTGGTGCTCGGCGGCGTGTGCGCCATGCTGTTTGGTATTTTGTTTGGCCTGCCCAGCCTGCGCGTCAAGGGCCTTTACTTGGCGGTGGCCACCTTGGCGGCGCAGTTTTTCTCGGACTGGATGTTTTTGCGCATCCAGTGGTTTACCAACAATTCCACGTCGGGTTCGGTGTCGGTCTCAAATTTGCAGATATTTGGCTTTTCGCTGGAAAGCCCCTTGGCCAAGTACCTGTTTTGCCTGGGGTTGCTGGCGTTGATTGCCTTGCTGGCCAAAAACTTGGTGCGCGGCGCCGTGGGCCGCGAGTGGATGGCGATTCGTGACATGGACGTTGCCGCTGCGGTGATCGGCATTCGCCCCATGTACGCCAAGCTCAGCGCTTTTGCGGTGAGTTCTTTCATCATCGGCGTGGCCGGCGCCTTGTGGGCCTTTATTTACCTCGGCGCCTGGGAGCCTGCGGCCTTCTCGGTGGACCAGTCCTTCAAGCTCTTGTTCATGGTCATCATTGGCGGCATGGGCTCGGTGATGGGCAGTTTTTTCGGTGCCGCGTTTATCGTGGTGCTGCCGATTGGTTTGAGTTTGTTTTTTCGCACGCTCTCCAACGTGTCAGGCTTTGAAATTTCCACCGCCGTGGCATCCCACGCAGAGCTGATGGTGTTTGGTGCCTTGATCGTCTGGTTTTTGATCGTCGAGCCGCATGGGCTGGCTCGTTTGTGGTCGGTAGGCAAGCAAAAGTTGCGCTTGTGGCCCTTTCCACACTGAAGTGTTGTTGCGTTTTCGGTTGAGTTTTTGTGTTGGTTCTTTGATGTATACGTGTTTTTCTGTCGCTTGAGATAACCATTTTTAGGAGAGACTTATGAAACTAAGCAAGCTCGTTCGCGTTGCAGTCCTGGTGGCAGCGGCTACCACCGTGGCAGCACCTAGTGCCTTCGCCCAAGCGAAGGAACAATTCTTCCCGCTGCTGTCCTACCGCACCGGCCCCTACGCCCCCAACGGCGTGCCATGGGCCAACGGTAAACAGGATTACCTCAAAATGATCAATGCCCGCGATGGCGGCATCAACGGCGTCAAACTCACCTACGAAGAGTGCGAAACCGGCTATGCCACCGACCGTGGCGTGGAGTGTTACGAGCGCCTGAAAGGTCGCGCCGGCGTGGCCTTGTTTGACCCCCAGGCCACCGGCATTACCTTTGCGTTGACCGAAAAGGTGGTGGCCGATAAAGTGCCTTTGGTCACCTTGGGCTACGGCCTGTCGGTGGCGCAAGACGGCATGGCGTTTAAGTGGAACTTCCCGCTCATGGGCAGCTACTGGACCGGCGCCGACATTTTGATCCAGCACCTGGGCAAAAAAGAAGGCGGTTTAGACAAGCTCAAGGGCAAAAAAATCACCTTGGTCTACCACGACAGCCCGTTTGGCAAAGAGCCCATTCCGCTGCTGCAAGAGCGGGCGCGCGAGCTGGGCTTTGAGTTGCAACTGACCCCGGTTACCGCCCCTGGTGTGGAACAAAAGGCTGCCTGGCTGCAAGTGCGCCAGAACAAGCCTGACTACGTGCTGCTGTGGGGCTGGGGCGTGATGAACTCCACCGCCTTGAAAGAAGCACAAGCCACCGGTTACCCGCGTGACAAGATGTATGGCGTGTGGTGGGCCGGTGCCGAGCCGGACGTCAAAGACGTGGGCGAAGGCGCCAAGGGCTATAGCGCCCTGGCGCTCAACACCTCGGGTACCCAGCCCAAGGTGATTCAGGACATCCTGAAATACGTGCACGACAAGAGCCAAGGCACGGGTCCCAAAGACGAGGTTGGCTCGGTGCTTTACACCCGTGGCGTCATCATCCAGGCGCTGGGCATTGAAGCCGTGCGCCGTGCGCAAGAGCGCTACGGCAAAGGCAAGGTCATGACCGGCGAGCAAGTGCGCTGGGGCTTGGAAAACCTGGCCTTGGACCAGAAGAAGCTGGACTCCCTTGGCCTGGCTGGCGTGATGCGCCCCTTGAGCACCAGTTGCGCGGACCACATGGGATCGACCTGGGCCCGGGTGCATACCTGGGACGGCGCGAAGTGGAACTTTTCGTCTGACTGGTACCAGGCCGATGAGCAGATTCTCAAGCCCATGGTCAAAGCCGGAGCAGAGAAATACCTGAGCGACAAAAAAATGACCCGTCGCGACCCGAAAGACTGCCAGTCGTAAAAGCAGCAGAGTTTGGCGGCTCTCACGAGCCGCCAATCCACGGTGCGCCTTCAAGCGCGCTGTGGATTGGTGAAAGCTAGGACCTATGCAAACGCAAAATATTGTTCTCAACGTCAATGGCATTGAAGTCATTTATAACCATGTCATCTTGGTGCTCAAAGGTGTGTCACTCCAAGTCCCACAAGGGGCTATCGTGGCCATCCTGGGCGGCAACGGCGCGGGCAAGACCACCACGCTGCGCGCCATCAGCAATTTGCTCGCTGGCGAGCGCGGCGCGGTGACCAAGGGCAGTATCGAGCTGCGCGGCGAGCGCATCGAGAACCTGTCGCCCGCCGACCTGGTGCAGCGCGGCGTGGTGCAGGTGATGGAAGGGCGGCACTGCTTTGCCCACCTGACCATCGAAGAAAACTTGCTCACCGGCGGCTACACCCGCAAAAGCAAGGCCGAAATCGACGCCAATCTGGAAAAGGTCTACGCCTATTTTCCCCGTCTCAAAACTCGGCGTACCAGCCAAGCGGCCTACACATCCGGCGGTGAGCAGCAAATGTGCGCGATTGGCCGCGCGCTGATGGCCAACCCCAGCATGGTCTTGCTCGATGAGCCGTCCATGGGCCTGGCGCCGCAAATCGTGGAAGAGGTGTTTGAGATCGTCAAAGACCTCAACTACAAAGAAAAAGTCACCTTTTTGCTAGCCGAGCAAAACACCAATATGGCGCTGCAGTACGCCGACTACGGATACATCATGGAGTCCGGCCGCGTGGTCATGGACGGTGCTGCCGCCGATTTGCGCTCCAACGAAGACGTCAAGGAGTTTTATCTGGGCGTAGGCGGCGGAGAGCGCAAGAGTTTCAAGGATGTCAAAAGCTACAAGCGGCGCAAGCGCTGGCTGGCATAAACCCCGTTCAAGGAAACTGCATGCCAGACCATTACGACGCGTTGGAACACCGGGCCCCTGAGGCGCGCGAAGGCGCACTGCTGGCCGCTTTGCCCGCACACCTTGTCCACGCCAAGGCACATGCCCCGGCGTTTGCCGCTTCCCTGGCGCACGTCAACCCTGCGCAGATCACCAGCCGCGCCGCGCTGGCGCAGCTTCCGGTGATCCGCAAACACGCCCTGCTGGAACAGCAAAAAGCCGCGCGCGCAGGCGGCGGCAATGTGTTTGGCGGCTTTAGCGCCCTGGGTTTTGGCAAGCAAATGCCTCGCGTGTTTGCCAGCCCCGGTACGATATATGAGCCTGAAGGAGCGGGCACCGACTATTGGCGCATGGCACGCGCCATGTTTGCTGCTGGATTTCGTGCAGGAGAGCTGATACACAACTGCTTTAGCTACCACTTCACGCCTGCGGGCTCGATGATGGAAACCGGTGCGCACGCGCTGGGCTGCACCGTGTTTGCCGGTGGTACCGGCCAGTCTGAACAACAGGTCAGCGCCATAGCCGAGCTGCAACCTGCTGGCTATATCGGCACGCCCAGTTTTCTGAAAATCATCCTGGAAAAAGCGCTTGAGCTGGGCGTGCCCTTGCCCAGCGTGCGCCGGGCGCTGGTTTCTGGCGAGGCTTTTCCGCCATCGCTGCGCGACTGGATGATGGCACACGGCGTAGACGCCTACCAGTGCTACGCCACCGCCGATGTTGGCCTCATTGCGTACGAGACCGCCGCCCGCGAGGGCCTGGTGGTCGATGAGGGCGTGATTCTGGAAATCGTGCGCCCCGGTACCGGCGACCCCGTGGCGGTGGGCGAAGTGGGCGAAGTGGTGGTCACCACGCTGAACCCCGCCTATCCCTTGATCCGCTTTGGTACTGGGGATTTGTCGGCTGTTTTGCCAGGCGCCTGCCCCACTGGACGCAGCAATGTGCGCATCAAAGGTTGGATGGGACGCGCCGACCAGACCACCAAAATTCGCGGCATGTTTGTTCACCCCGAACAGGTCGACCAGATCGCCAAGCGATTTCCGGAGGTGCTGCGCGCGCGCTTGGTGGTGACGGGCGCCATGGCGCAAGACGTGATGACCTTTAGGGTGGAAAGTGCCAGCGCTTCGGACGGACTGGCCGAGCGCCTGGCCGATGCGGTGCGCGAGGTGACCAAACTGCGCGCTGCGGTGGAGCTAGGTGCGCCAGGAAGTCTGCCCAACGATGGCAAGGTGATTGAGGACGCGCGCAGTTACCAGTGAGCTAGACTGTACTTTTACTAATATTTAGGAGCCTTCAATGAAAAAATTAGTCGCCCTTGTAGCCGCACTTTCAGCGGTGTTTGCCTTTGCGGACAGCTACCCGTCCAAGACTATTTCCATCGTGGTGCCCTTTGCCGCTGGCGGACCCACCGACCGAGTGGCGCGCGATTTGGCTGAGGCCATGCGCAAGCCTCTGGGCGATGTCGCCATCGTGGTGGATAACGTGCTGGGTGCGGGCAGCTCGATTGGCGCCAATCGGGTAGCCAAGGCGGCACCTGACGGCTATACCATTTTGCTCAACCACATCGCCATGGCCACGATGCCCAATTTGTTGCGCAACATGCCGTTCAAAATTGACACCGATTTTGAATACCTTGGCATGATCAACGAGGTGCCGATGACGGTGATCGCCCGGCCCACCATGCCGGCCAAAAACTTCAAAGAATTTCGCGATTGGCTCAATGGCCACAAGGGCACGATCAACTTGGGCAATGCTGGTGTCGGCTCGGCTTCGCACCTGTGCGGCCTGATGTTCCAAAACGCGCTGCAGATTGACATGGCATCCATCCCCTACAAGGGCACGGCGCCAGCCATGGTGGATTTGATGGGCGGTCAAATTGACCTGATGTGCGATCAAACCACCAACACCACGGCGCAAATCGAAGCCAAAAAAGTGATCGCCTATGGCGTGACTACGTCCAAGCGCCTGACGGTGCCCGCGCTCAAGGACTTGCCGACCCTGCAGGAAGCGGGCCTCAAGGGCTTTGATGTGACCATCTGGCACGGGCTCTATGCGCCCAAGGGAACGCCTGCAGATGTGGTGACAAAAATCAACCACGCCTTGAAAATTGCACTGAAGGACCCTGATTTCATCAAGAAGCAGGAAGCCTTGGGTGCCATCATCATCACAGACAAGCGGATAGAACCGGCCGAACACAAAAAGTTCGTCGCCGCTGAAATCGCCAAATGGAGCCCCATCATCGCCGCTGCCAAAGAATATATCGACTAACGGCAGGCGCAGGGGCACTGCGTCACGCCATCGACGTGAAGTCGTCTCGGGCTATACGCCCCAGACGACTTCTTTGTTTTCGGCCTGGCAACGCTGCAGCATCTGGATAAAAGGCAGGCTGCGCTGGCGCAGACCCACGGCGGGCGCGGCGGGGGGGAGTTGGCCGTTCTCGCGAGCCAAAACGGCTTGCTCGGCACGGACCTGTTCTTCCAAAGCGACCGCCTGCTGCAAAGCAACCACGGCGCCTGCCATGTCTTGCGGCGACAAAATACCTTGTTTGAGCTGCGACGGGTCGCTCTTGCCAATGATTTTGAGAATGGCTTCACCGTTGGCCTGCAACATAATCAAGTCACCGATCACCTTGGATTTGAATTTATAGATCATGGTGCGCCCAGCATACGCCAACTCGCTTACCCTTCCATTCCCCGTCACACCATGCCGACCCTTGTTATTCATCGCGAACACCTTCTCGAATTTGTTGACGCGCGGGCATTAGCTTTCGACTGGGCAGCACAGGCCCAAAGGGATTGGGGCATGCAAGTCAGCTTTATCCAGGGGAATAACCTAGAGGGAGTGCCTGATACGGTGGAGTTTCACCGTGCTGGGGTTCGGGGCAGTTTGCTGGTTGATGCAAAGCAATTCGTATTACGTGCTGAGTTGGGTTTTTTTCTGGGCAGCTTTAAAGAGCAGGTCGAAGCCCAAATCATCCAAAACTTGGACAACCGTCTGGCGCAAGCCAGACCATAACCGGGCTCACCGATAATCTATAGGCATTTACCCGCCACCCATTCGATTCCCATTGATGAAACCCTCTCGCATGAAACCCGTGATTCTTTGTGGAGGCTCTGGCACCCGCCTTTGGCCGCTGAGCCGCAAGAGCCTGCCCAAGCAGTTTGTGCCCTTGATTGACGGCAAAAGCCTGCTGGGTCTGACGGTTGAGCGCTTGGCGCACATCAACCCCGCCATGGTGTGCGTTGCCGCCGACGAGCACCGTTTTTTGGTCGCCCAAACCCTGCTCGACGCGCAAGTCAGCGGCCAGGTAATTTTGGAGCCCTCGCCCCGCAACACGGCAGCGGCCATGGTCTTGGCGGCTCTGGGCGCAAAAGCAGACGAGTTGCTCTTGTTTTGCCCGGCTGACCACCATATTCCCGATGCCTTGGCCTTTGCGGCGATGGTGGAGCAGGGACGCGCTGCCGCGCAGGGGGGCGCCATCGTCACGTTTGGCGTGACGCCGAGCTTTCCCAGCACGGCCTATGGCTATATCGCGCAGGGCGCTGCGCGCGAAGACGGCGCATGGGCGGTAGAGCGGTTTATCGAAAAACCGCAAGCCCAAGCGGCGCAGGATTTGCTGCGTGAAGGCCATGTGCTGTGGAATGGCGGCATCTTCTTGTGCAAGGCAGAGGTCTTGTTGCAAGCCATGCAGCGCCATGCCCCTGATATCGCCAAGGCGTGCGCCGACGCCTGGGCTGCGGCCACCACGGACCAGTTGGGCGGACAAAGGTTTATCCGGCCCGATGCAGCGCTTTTTAACGCCTGCCGCTCCCAAAGCATCGATTACGCCGTCATGGAGCACCATGACAATGTGGCCGTGCTGCCTTTTAACGGCGCATGGAGCGACGTAGGCAGCTGGAACGCGGTGGCAGAGTTGGCTGCGCCAGACAGACAAGGCGACAGCGCCAACGCCCACCACCTCAAAGCCGAAAACACCTACATCCATGCGGCTGGGCGCAGGCCCGTGGTGGCACTGGGAACCCGCAATATGCTCATCATCGACACGCCAGATGCTTTGCTGGTGGCCGACGTTGGTCAAGCCGAAGCGGTTAAGGAAGTGGTGGCCATGCTCGAGTCCTTGGATGCGTCGCAGGCACTGCAACACCGGCGCGTTGCCAGACCCTGGGGCTGGTACGAAAGCATCGATGTGGGCCCACGCCACCAGGTCAAACGCATAGGTGTCAACCCAGGGGCTAGCTTGTCGCTTCAAATGCACCACCACCGTGCCGAACACTGGATTGTGGTCCGGGGCACCGCCGAAGTGACCAATGGGGACTCGGTGCGCATTCTCAGCGAAAACGAGAGCACCTATATCCCCTTGGGCCAGACCCACAGGCTTGTCAACCCGGGCAAAGTGGCGCTGGAGATCATCGAAGTCCAAAGCGGCTCTTACCTCGGTGAGGACGATATCGTTCGTTTCGAAGACCATTACGGCAGAACTTGATTCTCTATTTATGAACACAAAAGTTGCACTCATCACCGGCATAACGGGTCAAGACGGCTCGTATTTGGCCGAGTTTTTATTGGAAAAAGGCTACGTGGTGCACGGCATCAAGCGCCGCGCCAGTTCGTTCAACACCCAACGCGTGGACCACATCTACCAAGACCCCCATGTGGACAACGCCAACTTCAAGCTCCACTACGGCGACCTGAGCGACACCAGCAACCTGGTGCGCATCCTGCAAGAAACCCAGCCCGACGAGGTGTACAACCTGGGCGCGCAAAGCCATGTGGCGGTCAGTTTTGAGAGCCCCGAATATACGGCGGATGTAGACGGCATGGGTACGCTGCGCCTGTTAGAGGCCATCCGCATCCTGGGCTTGGAGAAGAAAACCCGCTTTTACCAAGCCAGCACCAGCGAGCTGTACGGTCTGGTGCAGGAAACCCCGCAAAGAGAAACCACCCCGTTTTACCCTCGCAGCCCCTATGCCGTGGCCAAGATGTACGCCTACTGGATCACGGTCAACTACCGCGAGGCCTATGGCATTTACGCCTGCAACGGCATCTTGTTCAACCACGAGAGCCCGCGCCGGGGCGAAACTTTCGTCACCCGCAAGATCACCC
>CAIYQF010000374.1 GCA_903928325.1 uncultured beta proteobacterium
CACGGCTATGTGCGCGAAGACCATGTGCTGGACGAAGAGCTGCCGCTGTGGGTGCCGATTCCAGCGCTGGCCGAAATTCAGGTCGCACTAGAACAAGCAGTGGCCGATGTGACCGGCCTGAAGGGAAGCGCGCTGAAAAGCATTTTGCGCACCGGTACCGTGGCCAGCACCGACAACCGCAACTGGGAACTGCTGCCCAACAACCAGCCCCAGCGCCGCTTCAGCCAAAGCCGCGCTGTGGCGCTGGACATGGAGAGCGCAACCATAGCCGCCAACGGCTTTCGCTTTCGGGTGCCCTACGGCACGCTTTTGTGCGTGAGCGACAAGCCGCTGCACGGCGAGATCAAACTCCCGGGCATGGCCAACCACTTTTACCGCGAGCGCGTGGACCAGCACCTGCGCATCGGCATGCGCGCGGTGGAGCTGCTTCGCCAGCGTGGGCAAGACCAGTTGCACAGTCGCAAGTTAAGGAGCTTTGCGGAAGTGGCGTTTCAGTAGCACTTGGGCGGCAGCACTCGGCCGGGGACGCATCGACATACCGTTATCGATTGGGCAAGCAATTGCCTTGGACTGCTATGCTTTGCGCGTGGCAGACCCGCCACTTTCAAGGAGCTAAACATGCAAAACCCGGTAGGCTGGTTTGAAATCTACGTCAGCGACATGCAGCGCGCTAAAGCGTTTTACGAGACCGTTTTGTCGCAAACCTTGGCAGAAATGCCCTCGCCGCTTGAAGGCCTGACGATGTACGCTTTTTTCTCCCCCATGGCCCAAGGAGGCACCGGTGCAGGCGGCGCACTGGTGTCGCACCCCATGCGCAAGCCCAGCGCAGACGGCACGCTGGTGTATTTCAGCTGCGCTGACTGCGCAGTGGAGGCGAGCCGGGTGGCAGCCGCAGGCGGCACGCTGGCGCGGGGCAAAACGCCGATTGGCGCCTTTGGATTCATCGCCTTGGCGCTTGACACCGAAGGCAATTCCATCGGCTTTCATTCCTTTTAAAAAAAAGTACGCGGCCCGCCTTTGCAAGACTATGACGCCATCGTGGTCGGATCGGGCATAGGTGGCATGACCGCCGCAGGCCTGCTGGCGGGCGTGGCCCACGAGCGGGTTTTGGTGCTGGAAAAGCATACCGAGCCTGGCCTGTCAGGCCCTGGGCGCCAAGGGATTTCCGATGATTCAGGTGGCCCTCAAGCGCGGCTCCACCGCACCGGCTGCCACGGCTGCGCTGCCCGAAGAAAAACGCCACGCCGTGCTGGTGGCCAAAAAACAGCTCACGCCCACTATTTGGGACATCACCTTCCAGATCGACGGCGCGCTCACCGCCTACGCGCCTGGCCAGTTCGCCCGCATGCACGTCGGCCAGGGCGAGTGGCGTGACTACTCGATTGCCGGGGTGGACAGCGAGGCGGTGCGCTTTTTGATCAGCACGCGCACCGGGGGCGATGGCTCGCACTTTATCGAGAGCGCCAGCGTAGGCACGCGCACCGAGATCGAACTGCCCTTGGGCGAATACACCTTGGTCGAGTCCCCGCGCAACAAGGTCTTTGTGGCCACCGGTACCGGTTTGACGCCGTTTTTGCCCATGTTTGGCGCGCTGGCGCAGCAAGAGCGGCTAGGCGAGGCAGCGCTCATTTTTGGCTGCAAAACGGTGGCCGAAGACATCACCACCGGCATGGCGCCTTTGCCTGCCCAGGTGACGCGCTGTGTGAGCCGCGAGCCCGCACCGGCAGGCGGCGTGCAAGGCCGGGTGACCGACGCGCTGGCCCGCCTGGCGTTTGACCCCGCAGATACCGACTTTTACGTCTGCGGCTCGTCTGCCATGGTGACGGACTGCAAGGCGCTTTTGGAGCGGCGCGGCGCCGTACACGTGTTTATCGAGTCTTACTGACTTTTGCGCTTTGTGGTCTCCTCAACCCTGGGCGTGATCGGCCCCAACGGTGCGGGTAAAACCACCACCATACGCATATGCCTGGCGCGCGCCTTGGTAAACGACCCCAAGCTGCTGCTGGACGAAGCCGAGCGCCTGTGCTCGCGCCTTTTCGTGCTGGACCAGTGGCCGCGCGATGTGCTGCACCACGGCGGGGTGCTGGTGGCCTATGCGGTGGTGTCGTTTGGGGTGGCGCTGGCGCTGACGCGAATGCGGTTTGGGCAGTAGGGAGGCGCCCAACCTCGTAATCGCTCGTACACCTCACCTTGCGCCAGCGACACAAATTGTGGGGCGCATCAATTGAGAAGCACTCGCTAAGTCGTTGATCTAACTGACACTTTGTTGCACGAGCGCTAGTTCAGCCGCGCCACATCCGCTTGAGCGTGGCGTCCTGCAGCACCACATGGTGCCAAAGGGCCGCTGCTGCGTGCACGCCAATGAGCACCAGCAAGGCATACGCCATGAATTCATGCGAGGCGATCGCAACACGAGAAAAATACTGGTCCTTGAAAATAAGCGACGGCAACCGAATGCCCAACAACAACACGCTGTGGCCACGGGCATTGGTGTAAGCCCACCCCAACAGAGGAACGACCAGCAGGCTGGCCCACAGCGCCGCCTGCACGGCTCCGGCAGCCCAGCGCCAGCGCGACGACCCGATGCGCGCAGGGCGCCGTCGGCTCAGCAAGCGCCAAAGCACACGCAGCAGCGTGACCGAGAGCACGAGCAACCCGACGGTGCGATGCAAACCGACCGCCTGCGCGCGGTCCGGGCCAGCAGGAAGCCATCCCACCGACCACACCAGCGCAAATCCAGCCAGCAGCATCAGCACCGTGAGCCAATGCACCACACGCGTCACGGCACCGAATCCGGCGTCGTTGTCGCGCAGTGTGGGGGCCTGCATCATTTCGCCGACGCACCCATGGCAGCGATGGCCTTCTTCAGCCTGCGGTACTCGCCACAACCAAAGATGCAGATACGGTCCAGCGCCGCCAGCCTTTCCAAGGCGTGGGCACGGTCTTTTTGGCTGACGTACAACTCGCCGAGGTAGAGGTTGGCCTCCAGGCTGCGGGGGTTCATCCACAGCGCCGAATTCAGTGTCAGGAGTGCCATGTCCGTGTCGCCGAGGCGGGCATAGACGTGGCCGAGTTCAGCCACCGCCTCGTCGTCGTCAAAATGTCCTGCGATATGGGCCTCCAGCAGCGGCGCCGCGGCAGCCCAGTTGCCCCGCGCCATCGCCGCCTCTGCGGCAAGCTGGGTTTTGGTCTTGGCGTCGTCACCCGAGTCCGCGCCATAGTCGTCCGCATAGGCACTGGCGCCACCGAGCAGCAGGGCCAAAACCAGGGCGCGCAGCCTGCTATTCATGACCAGGCACCGCGCCTAAGGCAAGTACGACATGGGGCCCGGACGACACAGCCTCCCAACGCTTGGCCAGGCCTTGTAGTGTCGCAAGCCTTACCCGTGCACTTACGTCGCGCGCCACCGGCATCAGGTCATGCAGGGTGCGGTTGGCCTCGTCCAGCCGGGGTAACGGGCCATCGGGCGGCAAACCGCGCGCCATTTCGCCCAGGAAAAAGCGCAGGCTGTCGATCAAAAAATCCAAGTCATCGGCATCTCCATCCGCCGCACCGACCCGCGCGATGGCAAGTTGAAGGCCGACGGCAACCAAGGAGTCTGCGTCGACCTGGCACACCTGCGCCGGTTCGGACGAAAGTGGCGCCAGCACGTGGGAAAGCGCCGCCAGTGCACGTGCGGTGCGTGGCGCTACCGGCGGACCATCGAATTCGGCGACTACGGCGTGCGTGACAAAGGCCGCCACGTCGATCCGGTCCGCCGCAGCGCGCAGGTCGGGCACGGGCGCGCGCAGGCGCAGCCG
>CAIYQF010000375.1 GCA_903928325.1 uncultured beta proteobacterium
GAGGATGGCCAGCAGCATCTGCTCCACCGTGGCGCCCGCCGGTTTAAGGGATTTGGCCAGATTCCCGGCAGTTTGACCCGCAGTAATTTCGATTTGCTGGCGTTTTTGGGGCTCTTGGCTGGAATCGCTGGACGATTTTGGCAGCGCTGCGATGGATACTGCATTGGTACCGTCCGTGCCGGTGGTGATAGCGACCGCCACCGGGGGCGTGGCGCTGCTCACCTTCGCACGGGGATCCTTGACGATGCCGTCCACTTTTTCACTTACCACAACGGGGGCTGCGAGTGGTGCTGCGGCGATGGTGGGCGAGGGGCTGACGACTTCCTGGTTTTTCGGTGGATCTAACAACAGGCGGTAGGGTCGCACCAGACGCCCAGAGGCCCAGCTTAGTTCTATCGCTAGATCAACGAAGGGCTCGTTGAGAGGGCGGCTGCTGGCGAGTTTGATGTATCGGCTGCCATTGGGACGCAGCAGCATGGATACCTGCATGCCATTGAGAGCCGCGTTGTACTCAAGTCCCATACCCGCAAACGCCGCCGGTGTGGCCAAGGTCGGGCTCACGGCCTTGGCATCTTCGTCGCTCAAGTCGGCAATGTCAATTTCGGCTGAAAGATTTTGCCCCAAGGCAGACTGCACCCGAATTTTCCCCAGCGACACGGCATTGGCCGACGCAGCGCCCAGACACAACATAGTGGCTACCGCGACGGAAACGCCCGAGCGGCTCCAAAAGTGTTTGTTTGAATTCATTGCTACGTCCTACCTTTCCCTGGATCTGAAAATCGCCCTACGTTCGGTTTCAAGCTAATGACTTTGAACTTCATTGGAGAGCTACCCGGGCACGCCACCGAACTGATTTCCATTTTAATTAGGAATAGCACACTTACGGTGACGAATTTCACATAATTAGTGCGGTTGCATGTCCTGCGCGGCACTTGCGGCCCTAGTTTAACCTTGCAAAAGAATGCCTAGCATGCGGCGCAGTGGCTCCGCTGCCCCCCACAGCAACTGGTCGCCTACGGTGAATGCGCCCACATATTCCGGCCCCATGGCCAGCTTGCGTACCCGGCCCACGGGAATTGTCATCGTGCCGGTCACCGCCACGGGGGTCAGGTCGCGAATGCTTGCTTCTCGCGTGTTGGGGACTACTTTGACCCATGCGTTGTCGGCGGCGATCATGGCCTCGATGTCGGCCACTGGAACGTCTTTCTTTAGCTTGAAAGTCAGCGCCTGGCTGTGGCAACGCATCGCACCAATGCGCACGCAAAAACCGTCGACCGGGGTTTCCCGCGAACCAAAGGCTGGGCCCTGGCCCAGAATCTTGTTGGTCTCGGCCATGCCTTTCCATTCCTCTTTGGACATACCGTTGCCCAAATCCTTGTCGATCCAGGGGATCAGCGAGCCGCCCAGCGGCACGCCAAAGTTGGCTGTTTCCGTGGCGCTTAAGGCGCGCTGCTTGGCAGACACCAAGCGGTCAATCTCCAAAATAGAGCTTTTCGGGTCGTCTAACAGCGCTTTGACTTCCGCGTTCAGCGTGCCGAACTGTGTCAGCAACTCGCGCATATGCTGCGCTCCACCGCCCGAGGCTGCCTGGTAGGTCTGCGTGCTCATCCACTCGACCAAGCCGGCTTTGTAGAGAGCGCCCACGCCCATCAGCATGCAGCTTACGGTGCAATTGCCGCCGATCCAATTTTTCCCGCCACCGGCCATGGCCCTTTGGATGACGGGCAGATTGACCGGGTCGAGGATGATGATTGCGTCTTTTTCCATGCGCAGGGTGCTTGCTGCGTCAATCCAGTGGCCATTCCAGCCGGCAGCGCGCAGCTTGGGGAAAACTTCGGTGGTGTAGTCACCACCCTGGGCGCTGATGATGATGTCGCAGCGCTTGAGCGTCTCAATATGGAAAGCGTCTTGTAGCGTGGTTTCGTTCTTGGCCAGGGGCGGGGCCTTGCCCCCGGAATTTGACGTGGAGAAAAACAAGGGCTCAATCAGGTCGAAGTCTCCTTCGGTCTGCATGCGGTCCATCAACACCGAGCCGACCATGCCGCGCCAGCCCACCAATCCTACTAACTTGCTCATTTCAACGCCCTTTCAGTTTTAAAACATGCCCAGACCTGGCTGTTTGCCCGGCTCGTCTGGCCGGGGGGCGCACGACGAACCGGAGCTGGATCAGCCCTTAATGGTCGTGGTTTTGGAAGTGTTTGCACGCGCACCGCCATCTGCCGAAATGGCGGTGGCGCAGTTCAAGGTGAACGGGTGGGCGTAAAACATGGCAGGTATTGTAACGAGACGGATTGGTGGCTCGCCTACGCGCCCGCGGACCGGTCTTACGCTGAGTGGCGTTCGGTTCGATCCGGGCTTTTTTCCTACGCCAGCGCCTTCACTACAGCATCCCCCATCTCGCGCGTGCCGACTTTGGTGGTGCCAGCGCTGTAAATATCGGGGGTGCGCAAGCCTTGGCTGAGCACGGCGTCCACAGCGGCTTCGATGCGGGCTGCGGCTTCGGGTTGGTTCAGACTGAAGCGCAGCATCATGGCCGCGCTCAGGATGGTGGCCAACGGGTTGGCCACGCCTTTGCCCGCTATGTCGGGCGCACTGCCGTGGCTTGGCTCGTACAGGCCCTGGTTTTTGGCGTTCAGGCT
This sequence comes from uncultured beta proteobacterium, assembly GCA_903928325.1. Taxonomy (GTDB): domain Bacteria; phylum Pseudomonadota; class Gammaproteobacteria; order Burkholderiales; family Burkholderiaceae_C; genus Allorhodoferax. Next base: position 2,640 of record CAIYQF010000375.1, read on the forward strand.
GGCCGAGGGCAGCATGCCTATGCTCCCCGTAAGCATGGCGGCGGCATCAGACAGGATGTCGCCAAACATATTGCCGGTGACCACCACGTCAAACTTCTTGGGCGCTTTGACGAGCTGCATGGCGGCGTTGTCCACGTACATGTGGTCCAGCGCCACGTCGGGGTATTGCAGGCCCACCTCGGAAACCACGTCTTTCCAGAGCTGGAAGGTTTCCAGCACATTGGCCTTGTCCACGCTGGTCACGCGCTTGCTGCGCTTTTGGGCCGCTTGGAAGGCCACGTGGGCGATGCGCTCGATCTCGGGGCGCGAGTAGCGCATGGTGTCAAAAGCTTCCTCGCTGCCAGGGAAATGCCCGTCGGTGGCGATGCGACGGCCGCGTGGCTGTCCAAAGTAAATGTCGCCGGTCAGCTCGCGAATGATCAAAATGTCCAGGCCAGCCACCAGCTCGGGCTTGAGGCTGGACGCGTCGGTGAGTTGCTTGTAGCAAATCGCCGGGCGAAAGTTGGCAAACAGGCCCATGTGTTTGCGCAGGCCCAAAATAGCCTGCTCGGGCCGCAGAGGTCGGTCCAGTGTGTCATATTTCCAATCACCCACTGCGCCAAACAGCACGGCGTCGGAGTCCATCGCCAGCTTCAGCGTGGACTCGGGCAGTGGGTGGCCGTGGGCCTCAAACGCGGCGCCGCCGACCAGGGCGGTTTCCAGCGTCAGGTCCAGGTCCAAAACCTTCAAGACCTTGACGGCCTCGGCCACGATTTCGGTACCAATGCCGTCACCCGGCAAAACTGCAATTTTCATGGGGTCCTTGGGGAGCTAAATAAGAGTAAAAGTTAAGACTAGGCCACCATGGAGCGGGCCAGCCAAGGCTTTTGCGCCAGGCGTTGGGCTTCAAAGGCGCGGATCTTGTCTGCCTGGCGCAGGGTCAAACCAATGTCGTCAAAGCCGTTTTGCAGGCAAAACTTGCGAAACGCCTGCACTTCAAACGGAATTTCCTCGCCTTGGGGGCGCACGATCACCTGTCGCTCCAGGTCAACCGTCAGCGCAAAGCCCGGAAAAGCCAGTGCTTCGTTGAACAATTGGTCCACGGTAGCTTCAGGTAAAACGATGGGTAGCAGGCCGTTCTTGAAGCTGTTGTTGAAAAAGATGTCGGCAAAACTGGGCGCAATGATGGCGCGAAAACCGTATTGGTCGAGTGCCCAGGGCGCGTGCTCGCGCGAGGAACCGCAGCCAAAGTTTTTGCGCGCCAGCAAGATAGATGCGCCTTGGTACCGCGGCTGGTTGAGCACAAAGTTGGGGTTGGGCTTGCGGGTGGCCGGATCCTGGCCAGGCTCGCCGTGGTCCAGGTAGCGCCATTCGTCAAACAGGTTGGGGCCAAAACCGGTTTTGCGGATGGATTTGAGGAATTGCTTGGGGATGATGGCGTCGGTATCGACGTTTTCCCGGTCCATGGGCGCGACCAGCCCTTTGTGCAGATTGAATTTTTGCATGGTCAAAAGCCCTTAGACGAATTTACGCACGTCCACAAAGTGTCCGTGGATGGCGGCGGCGGCAGCCATGGCCGGGCTGACCAAATGGGTGCGACCACCCGCGCCTTGGCGGCCTTCGAAATTGCGGTTGCTGGTGGAGGCGCATCGTTCGCCTGGCTCCAGCCGGTCGGCGTTCATGGCCAGGCACATGGAGCAACCGGGTTCGCGCCACTCAAAACCGGCGGCGACAAAAATTTTATCCAGACCTTCGCGCTCGGCTTGTTCCTTGACCAAACCCGAGCCGGGTACGACTAGCGCCAGGCGCACGTTTTTCGCCACTTTTTGCCCCAGTTTTTGCACCAGCGCGGCAGCTTCACGCATGTCTTCAATACGGCTGTTGGTGCAGGAGCCGATGAACACCTTGTCGACAAAAATGTCGTTCAGCGGTTTGCCGGGCGCCAGGCCCATGTAGGTCAGGGCGCGCTCAATGGCGCCGCGCTTGTTGCTGTCTTTTTCTTTGTCCGGGTCCGGTACGCGGTCCTCGATGGACAAAACCATCTCGGGCGAGGTGCCCCAGGTTACCTGGGGCAAGATGTCTTCAGCGCCCAAGGCTACCACGGCGTCAAACCGGGCATCGGCATCCGAGTGCAGGGTTTTCCAATAGGCCACCGCCTGGTCCCATTCCAAACCGGTGGGCGAGAGCGGGCGGCCTTTGACGTAGTCCATAGTTTTGTCGTCCACTGCCACCAAACCGGCACGCGCACCGCCTTCAATGGCCATGTTGCACAAGGTCATGCGGCCTTCCATGCTCAAACCGCGTATGGCGGAGCCGGCAAATTCAATCGTATAACCGGTGCCCCCCGCAGTGCCGATCTTGCCGATGATGGCCAGCACCACGTCTTTACCGGTCACACCCCTGGCCAATTGGCCCTCGACTTTGATCAGCATGTTTTTGGCTTTTTTGGCCAGCAGGGTCTGCGTGGCCATCACGTGCTCGACCTCGGAGGTGCCGATGCCATGGGCCAGCGCGCCGAATGCGCCATGCGTAGAGGTGTGGCTGTCGCCACAGACCACCGTCATACCGGGCAGGGTGGCGCCGCTTTCCGGGCCGATGACGTGCACGATGCCCTGGCGCTTGGACATAAAGGGGAAAAACGCCGCAGAGCCGAACTCGGCGATATTGGTGTTGAGGGTGGTGATTTGCTCTTTGCTCACCGGGTCGGTAATGCCGTCGTAGCCCAATTCCCAACCTGTGGTGGGTGTGTTGTGGTCGGCGGTGGCGACGATGGAGCTCACCCGCCAGACCTTGCGCCCGGCCTCACGCAGGCCTTCAAAGGCCTGGGGGCTGGTGACTTCATGCACCAAGTGGCGGTCTATGTAGAGGATGGCGGTGCCGTCTTCTTCGGTGTGGACGACGTGTTCGTCCCAAATCTTGTCGTACAGGGTGCGGCCCATGAGAGTTCCTTGTGTGCGGGCGACGATTTTATGCCGATGGACCCGCATGAAAAATGCCCCGCAAAGCGGGGCATTGGCGTGAAACCGCAGCGCGCTTAGCGTTTAGATATTTCCACGACATCGCGGCGCTCGGCACCAGTGAACAACTGGCGGGGACGGCCAATTTTGTACTCAGGGTCGCCAATCATTTCATTGAGCTGGGCGATCCAGCCCACGGTGCGTGCCAGCGCAAAAATGCCGGTGAACAGTTTCACCGGAATGCCGATGGCGCGCTGCACGATGCCGGAGTAAAAATCGACGTTGGGATAGAGCTTGCGGGAGACGAAGTAATCATCTTCCAAAGCAATCTTTTCCAAGGCCTTGGCCAATTTAAACAGGGGGTCGTTTTCTAGGCCCAGGGCGGCCAGCACTTCATTGCAAGTTTCTTGCATCAGTTTGGCGCGCGGGTCGTAGTTTTTATAAACGCGGTGTCCAAAGCCCATAAGCTTGACGCCAGAGTTTTTGTCCTTGACCTGGTTCATGAACTCGCCGACTTTAGACACGCCGCCCATGGCCTGAATTTCTTCGAGCATATTGAGGCAGGCCTCGTTGGCACCACCGTGCGCCGGGCCCCACAGGCAAGCCACGCCAGCGGCAATGGCGGCAAACGGGTTGGTGCCCGACGAGCCGCACAGGCGCACCGTGGAAGTGGAGGCGTTTTGTTCGTGGTCCGCGTGCAAGACAAAAATACGGTCCA
>CAIYQF010000376.1 GCA_903928325.1 uncultured beta proteobacterium
CCTTGGCGTTGAGCCAGTAAAACGCGATTTTCAGTAGCAGCACCAGCGCCACGATGGACCAACCCCAGTTTTTGATAATGCTGTGGATAAAGTCGAGTAAAAAGTACAGCGGCTTGGCCAGAATGGTCAGCCATCCATAGTCTTTGACCAGTTCGAGTCCGGGAGCCAAGGCTTCGAGCATTTTTTCTTCTTGCGGGCCGACGAAGAACGTAGTCTCCACCGTGCGCGTGGCGCCCGGCGCAATGGCTTCCAGCGGCGCGACCATGGCGGCGCGGTAGCAGCAGTCGGCCAAACCGCCCCCCATTTCTACGGCATCGAGCGAAATGGTGCGGCCCATGCCCTCGGGCAAGATCCAGGCGCTGGCGAAGTAGTGCTGCACCATGGCCACGTAGCCAGTGTTGGACTGCTTTTCGTAGTCGGCGCTTTTCTTTTTGATGGCGCTGAATTCCACTTTTTGGTATTTTTTGGCCTCGGTGTACACCGCCGGGCCGGTAAAGGTGGAATAAAAAGACGATTCACCAGCGGGCTTGTTGCCGTCGCGCACCAGTTGCAAATACAGCTGCGGCGCGATCGGCGCGGCGGTGGTGTTGATCAGGGCATGGCTGACGGCCACGGCATACGAGCCGCGCTTGAGGGTGTAGGTTTTGACCAGCTTGATGCCACCCACGTCCGCCGATTCAAAGCGGATTTGCAGGCTGTCAGCGCCGTCTTTGAGTTCACGCGGGCCACTCACGGTCATCGGTGTCTTGTGCGTCGGGAAGGCGCCAGGCACGGCGCCCGACACCACGCCTGACTGGGCCAGGTAAACGCGGTCTTTGCTGTCATCCAGCAGCACAAAGTGCTTGGCGTGGTCTGCGGTGTCGCCGTATTTCAGGAATTCCGAACCCACCAGGGTGCCGCCCTGGGTGTCAAAACGCAGACTGAGCACATCGGTGCTGACACTGAAGCGCTCGCTCGGCGCGCTGGGTGCCACTCCATCAGCCGCAGACATGCCGCCGACCGGCAAGGAAGCGGGCGCAGTGGCCACCGAACCGGGTACGCCAGCGTCCGGCGCCGCAGCTTTGGCGCCAGGGACTGCCGCAGCAGCGTCCACTTTGGCAGGCTGGCCCTGGAAGAACGTGGCCTTGTGCCCGTTGTAAATCTGCCATTGGTCCCACAACAGCACCATGGAAAAGCCAAAGATCACCCACAAGATGGTGCGGCGAATATCGTTCATGAAGATTTCTTTTCGGAAGAGGGAGAGATCAGGCGGCTAAACAGCCGGGGTTTTTCAGTGGGGACCGGGTCGTGGCCTCCGGCGCACCAGGGCTGGCAGCGTGCCAATCTGGACAAGACCAGGTAGCTGCCGGCGGCGGCACCGTGGTTTTGCAAGGCCCCCAAAGCATACACAGAACAGGTGGGCTCAAAACGGCAAGCCGTGCCCAGCCAAGGGCTTAACAACAAGCGGTAAACCCGCACGACGCCGATCAACTGGTTGCGAACCATGGTTTCAGGCGCGTAACTGCGGGTGGGCGCTGGCGCGGGTGAAAAGTTCCAGCAACTCGGCGCGTACTGCTGCTTTGAGCGCCTCCGAAGTGGCGCTGACGAACTCTTTGCGATCGAACGCGGCCCGCAGGCGAACCACGTGTGCGTGCGGCGACAACTGGCGGCTGAACTGCGTACTCACGGAGTAGATCTGTCGTTTGATGGTGTTTCGGGTCACTGCGCGTTTGGCCCAGCGTTTGGGCACCATGGCACCAAAAGCAGGCTGCGAAACGACAAATGCCAAAACCGCCGAACCCGTGTGTTTATCTGCGCCAACTGCCGGGGCGAGCGCCTCAAAGGCGCAGCTATGGAGCACAAAATGCGCGGTCCGCGCGCCCACGAATCCAGCCAAAGCTGCCTGAAATTGGGGCCTGGTTTGCAGTCGCTGCACGTTCAGGCCGAGGCCTTGGCAGGGTTTGCTTAGACCGCCAGGCGTTTGCGGCCTTTGGCACGGCGCGCGTTGATCACTGCACGGCCGCCACGGGTTTTCATGCGAACCAAAAATCCGTGGGTCCGGGCGCGGCGAATTTTGGAAGGTTGGTAAGTGCGTTTCATTTGGAATTCCTGTGTATGCGGTGCTGACGGCGCGCGTGTTGCGAGGCCCCGTCCGTAAATTCCCCCGTCACTTTGCAGGGAAGCCTTCTATTATCGCAAATTTTTGGCCTGCAGGCAATAGCGCTGCGGCCAAAAGAGCATTGCGTTAGTTGGAATGCAGTCCATGGGGTGCGCCGGTGACCTGATTATTTTGCTCGGCGCGCAATGCAGGAGCGGTTAACATGCGCCTCCCACTGCCGAAAAAAATGTGGATAAGTGTTTGATAATAGATGTTTTAGAGAAGAATGTCCCCTTGCTATCCACAGACCTGAACCTGCCATGACAGACACTCTTTTGCCGCTCTCGGGCGACGCGCCCGCCCAAGACCATGTTGCCGGTCTGTGGCAGTCCTGCTTGGACCAACTCGCCATGGATCTGCCGGAGCAGCAGTTCAACACCTGGATCAAGCCTTTGAGCGCCCAGGTTTCAGACGACATCAGCAAGGTGGTGGTGTTTGTGGCCAACCGGTTTAAGTTGGACTGGATTAGGGCCCAGTACAGCCAGCCGATTGCCAAGCTCTTGGAGAGGCTGTGCGGCCAGCCCGTGCAACTGGAACTGGTGATCGCCCCGCGCGAGGTCCCGGTTCGTATGACAAACGAAGCGCCCAATGCGGCGTCTGCTGCGCGCCCAACTGCCGTGGGCGAGGCGCCTGCACCCGAGGCTCCAAAGCACCGGCTCAATAGTATTTTGACTTTTGACACCCTGGTCGAAGGCACGGCCAACCGCATGGCGCGCGCGGCCGCGATGCACGTCGCCACGGCGCCTGGTCATCTGTACAACCCCTTGTTTATTTATGGAGGTGTAGGTCTGGGGAAAACCCATTTGATGCATGCGGCGGGCAACCGTCTTTTAGCCGACAAGCCAGGTGCCAAAGTGCTGTACATCCATGCCGAGCAATTCGTCTCGGATGTGGTGAAGGCCTACCAGCGTAAAACCTTTGACGAGTTCAAAAATAAGTACCATTCACTGGACTTGTTACTCATTGACGACGTGCAATTTATCGCGAATAAGGAGCGCACGCAGGAAGAGTTCTTCAACGCGTTTGAGGCGCTGCTGGCTAAAAAATCCCACATTGTCATGACCAGCGACACTTACCCCAAAGGCCTGACCGACATCCATGAGCGGCTTGTATCGCGATTTGATTCGGGTCTGACGGTGGCCATTGAGCCGCCCGAATTGGAAATGCGGGTCGCCATATTGATCAACAAAGCGCGCGCCGAAGGCGCAGACATGCCCGAAGAGGTGGCGTTTTTCATCGCAAAAAATGTGCGCTCCAACGTGCGAGAGCTTGAAGGCGCTTTGCGCAAGTGCTTGGCATACTCGCGCTTTAACCAAAAGGACATTTCGATTCCTTTAGCGCGTGAGGCGCTGCGTGATCTGCTGTCAATTCAAAATCGACAAATATCTGTGGAAAACATTCAAAAGACGGTCGCCGACTATTACAAGATCAAAGTCGCGGACATGTATTCCAAAAAACGCCCGGCCAGCATCGCGCGGCCGCGCCAAATCGCCATGTATTTGGCCAAAGAA
>CAIYQF010000377.1 GCA_903928325.1 uncultured beta proteobacterium
CATATAGTGCACTACCCAGTTCTCCGAAATTGCCAAGTGGCAGACATACGGTTTTTTGTCAATCAACGCAATGCGGAACTTTCTCGAGAGTCCATCTGCCATGGAGCAATCAACAAAATCAGACACGTAGAAAACGTCTGAAGAACTTCTCGATAAATAGTTTTCTAAAGTTAATTGATCTGGAATTTTTTCAAAATATTGACCTGAATGCGTGTCAATGGGGCGTATCAAATAAGGTGCTTGTACATTGAATAATGCTTGGCGATTCACTCTTTGGGTTCGAGGAACATGCAATTGGGGATCGTCTTTCAATAATTCGTACAGACTGTCCCTGGCGCAATGCAACACGCCTTGGGCGTTGTTCAAAAAGGGGCGTGGCCAGTGCAGTCGTTGTTTTTCAATGTGCTGGTGTATGGCTCTGTGCTTAGTGGCTTCCCCAAACCCGAGAATTGCGACATCATGATCGGGTACGGAGTCCCAAGGTTGGTCTTCATCGATAACATAGAAGTAGTCAAGCTGCACGTTTTGATTGAACAATACGAAGTCCAATGGGGCGTTATGACCCATGTTGCCAGGCCCTGCGATCACAAGCAGTCGAATAATTGGCTTGGGCGGGCTTAAAAAGCGGAATACATTGCGATGCAGAAATGCTTGGTTTTGCATTTCCTGGGCGAACTCATCCATTTTGAAATTCTGAAGGATGATGAAAAGCTTCATGAACTTGTTGCCAAGATCTTTTTCTTCAGCAACTTGGTTCAAAAGCGATGGCAAGCTATCGACAGAAAGATCCAAAAGTCCGCGCGCTGAAAGCATGGACGATAAATTTAGGTCGGTCAATTGCATAAGCTTGCCATCTTAGCCGTAGCACCCATTAGCCTGTGCAATCAAGTCTGACGGCAAAAGGGGTAAGAGCGTCAACCAAACTAAAAGCCGCTAGGCATTGCTAGCTAGCGGCTTTTTCCTTCAGTCGCTCAAGAGCGCGGCTTGGTGTTTTCGGGGTCGTACAAGGCGGCGTAACCCACGGCCTCCACTTTGACCGGGTAGACGTCGCCAAAGTATTGAATGTTCAACGCGCGCCCCAATTGGCAATAGGCCTGCGGCAAATAGGCCAGCGCAAGGTTCTTGCCCAGGGTCGGGCCAAAGGCGATGCTGGTGGTGTAGGACCGGCGGCCCAACGTGTCGATCAGCGTGGCGCCGGTAGCGGGGTCCATCACCGGGCAAATGCCCACGGGGTAGCGGGCTACGCCGGTGCTGTCGATGTTGCTGGTCATGGCCAGGGTGCACAGCGTGGCGGGTTGGTGCGCGCGCTCGCGGAACGCCATGTGCGCGGCCTTGCCGTGGAAGTCGGCGGCCTTGACCTTGGGGCGGGCCAAATCGGCTTCGAACAGGTTGTACTCAGTAAGCAAATCACCGTTTTGCAGGCGCAGGCTTTTTTCCATGCGGCGGCTGTTGGCGTAGGTTTCTACGCCCACAGGCGTCACGGCCAGGGCGTACAGCGCGTCCCACAGGGCCAGACCGTCTTCGTATTTAAAGTGAAGTTCCCAGCCTTGCTCGCCCACATAGGAGATGTGAAACGCCAGCACTGGCACGCCAGCGAGCTTCAAATTGCGCAGCGCCGCAAACGGAAAAGCTTCATTCGTCCAGGCCTCGGGCTCGTCGGCAATTTTCTGGATGGTGGCGCGGGCGTTCGGCCCCCACAGGCCCAGGCAGCCGTATTCGGTGGTGGTGTCGGTCACGGTCACGTTCGCGCCGCGGTCTTGCGCCATTCGGCGCACCCAGGTGAAATCGCGGTGGCCAGCGTCGGCACCGTCCACGATGCGGTAGTGGTCCTGGCCCAGGCGCAGCACCGTCAAGTCGGCGCGCACGCCGCCTTTGGCGTCCAAAAAGTGGGTATAAATGCCTTTGCCCACAGGCGTATCGCCGCCCACTTTGGCCACGCAGATGTATTCCAGCAGATCGGCCGCATCAGGGCCTTCTACATCGAACTCGGCAAAGTGCGATACGTTGATCATGCCGACGTCCTCCGACATCTTCAGGTGCTCGGCGTTGGAGACGCGCCAGAAGTGGCGGTTGTCCCATTCGTTGGCGCGCACCGGCACTTTGTCGCCATA
>CAIYQF010000378.1 GCA_903928325.1 uncultured beta proteobacterium
CATTGGCATTGAGCTGCGCGTGGCGCCACAGGCTGGGGTTGGCGGTGGCGGGGGCTGGGCCGGCCAGAAAACCGTAGGCGTCAAAGTCGTTGAGCACACTGCCGTCGGCCGCCAGCAGCTTGCCGGTGGGCTTGGCGATGAAGCCGCGCTGGGCGTCTTCAAAGTCTTGGGGCTTGGCTTGGGCCAGAACCTTTGTCGTCTCGGCGTTTGCCTTCACGGTGCTGGGGCTGGCCTCGCCGGCCGCCCCGCCTATGCCGCTGGGCTTGCCGCAGGCGCTGAGCAACAGTGCCACGAACATGGCGCAAAAAAGGGTGGGCAGCTTTGACATGGGGGTCTCCAAGTTCAGCGGCCTGGGCTGGCTCCAGGGGGCGTGCACGCAGGGCCGCAGGCGCCAGGCATCTTAACCAGCCACCGCTGCCGCAAGGCGCTGGCACCGTCCGTGCGTGCGCGACAGTGACCGTGGCAGCGCCTGAGGCTTACGTGCCAGTGGGTTGGGCTTGGCTGCGGGTATAGGTGAGCATGCGACCGCGGTAGGCGTCCACGCCCGGCCGGGCCAGTCGGTCCAGCGTTTCTTGCACCAAAGAAAAGCCCAGCGCTGCCATGTTGCGGTGAAAGTGCGCCCGGTTGCCACGGTTGGGGTCGACCACCCAAATTTCCGCGCTGGGCGCGGCGTGCTGGGCAATAAAGTCGGCCAGTGCACCGGCCTCGTCGCGCTCGTACAGGATGTCGCTGCCGATGATGAGCTCAAAGCGGCCGCTCACCGCGACGTCGGCGACCTGCGGCAGCGCTGAAACGGGCGCCACATGGTCTAAGTCACTGTCCAATGGCCGTTGGCCCCAATGGCCGTGGCGGTATTTGAGCGGCAACAAGCCGTTGAGCCGTACGTTTTCGGCCAAAAAGGCGCCCGCCAAGGGGTGGCAGTCGCTGGCCGTCATATCCGCCCCGCGCCGGTGTCCCACCAAGCTAGAGAGCGCCAGGCCGCAGCCCACCTCCAAAACCCGCTCGCCCGCTCGTACCGGTCGGCGCGCCATGCGTTCGGCCAGCCGCGCGCCCGACGGCCACAGCAAACCAAACAGCGGCCAGGTGGCCGACGAAATACCCATGCGCAGCGCCGCCTCCAGCGGGTCGTAAAACTGCTGCTTGTCCAGCAGCGATCGGATCACCATGTCGGCCACGCCGCTTACGGCGATGTTTTCTTGCTTGGTGAAGTATCCGACGGGGGAGTTCGGCATAGGGCCTTGGGTGGTGCGTGCCCCAGGTTAGGGGACGGCCTATTAGGCGCCTTTATTTAGGACGCGCCGGCGCAGCTTAGCTTCCCACGCGCTCGCTGATGATTTTCCAGCTGTCGCCGTGCTTGACCAGTTCGAGCGTTTTACCGGTTGTGTCGCTGATGCCCTTGGCCCGGTAGTGCTGGCGAAACGTGGCGGTGGCGGTGCTGCCGTTGAGCACGATTTCTAGGCCTTCAATGCGCACTGAAATACTGGCTCTGCCCCCGATCCGGTCGCGCCTTTGGCTTTCCCACTGTTTGCGGCTAAGTTTGCCAGCGGGAATAAATTCATCGGCGTAGGCCTTGAAGTAGGCCGTGAGGTCTTGGTTCGACCAAGCGCTGACCCAGCTTTTGACGGCAGCCTCTGCCTGCGCCAGGGCGAGTCCGGAATCGGGCTTGGCCGCTGGTGTAGTGCTGGTTTGAGCAACCGGTCCATCCGCCGTTTTGGCGACCGGCTCGCTCAGAGTGGCCACTTTTGCGCTCTGGTTTTGGCCCAGCAGGGTTAATTCACGCAGCGCAGGTGCAAACCCCTGGGCCGCCGCCAGGCGCAACCACTTGACGGCGGCTGTCGGGTCTTTTGCCACACCCTGCCCATTGGCGTAGAAGGTGCCGATGTTGTACTGGGCAAATGCCAGCCCCTGGTCGGCGGCCAGGCCAAACAACTTGGCGGCTTGCGCATAGTCCTGTGCCGCGCCCTGGCCGATGGAGTACATCAAGCCCAGGTCGGATTGGGCCGAGGCGTTGCCCTGCGCGGCTGCCAGATGCAGCCACTTAGAAGCCTCCTCAAAGTCCAGTTTGACGCCCTTTCCTTCTTGGTAAAGATGGCCCAGGTCGAGCTGCGCGAGTGCAAAACCTTGGCCCGCTGCCAGCCGATACCATTTCGCGGCCGTAGCGTAGTCTTGCACCACGCCCTGGCCGCTGTGGTACAGCGCACCGATGTTGTACTGTGCAAATGCCAGGCCTTGGTCGGCGGCCAGGCCAAACCATTTGGCGGCTTGCGCATAGTCCTGCGCCACGCCCTGGCCGTTGTAGTACATCAGCCCCAGGCTGGACTGTGCGGATGCGTTGCCCTGATCAGCGGCAAGGCGCAACCATTTGAACGCCTGCTCCATGTCGACCTTGACACCATTTCCGCTCTGGTAGAGCGTGCCCAAGTCCAGCTGCGCCAGCGCAAAACCCTGGGTTGCCGCCAGCCGGTACCATTTGGCCGCCGTGGCGTAGTCTTGCACCACGCCCTGGCCGTTGTGGTACAGCGCCCCGATGTTGTACTGGGCAAACGCTACGCCCTGGTCGGCGGCCTGCGTAAACCACTTGGCGGCCTGCGCAAAGCTTTGCGCCACGCCCTGCCCGTTGTAGTACATGATGCCCAGGTTGGACTGTGCGCCCGCGTTTCCCTGCTTGGCGGCCAGTTGGTACCACTTGACCGCCTCGACTGGGTCTTGTGCCACGCCGCGACCCAAGCGGTAACTGTCACCCAGAAACCACTGGGCCCATGCCTGACCGGCCAAAGCCGCAGGCCGTGTGGTCTGTATCTCCGCCAGGTAGTCACCCCGCGCGTTGGCCGCTTTCGCATCATCGAAAGGGCTGGCCCAAACCGGGCCCAGCAGGAGCGCCGCAAACAATGCAAGTAACAGTTTTTTCATCAGCTGGCCCCAGGTCATAGAGGCCTATTCTAAGAGGCGTCCCATGCGTGGGCCGCCCACCGGTGGGTGTTCTGCGCTGCGGAGCCTAAGCCGCTCAGGCCCGAACAAAGGCCGCCAGGTGCTGGGCGATCTCGGCGCCCTTGTCTTCTTGCAAAAAGTGGCCCGCGCCGCGGATTTTGGTGTGGGGCTGGCCTTGGGCGCCGGGCACCAACTGTTGCCACATCACTTCGCCGCCCTTGGTCACCGGGTCGCGGGTACTAAACAAGGTAAGAAAGGGCTTGTCCCAGTGCTTGAACACATCCCAGGCGGCTTCGTTGCGCTCGCGCTCGGGGTCTTGCGCCGTGGTGGGCACAAAGCCGGGAAACACGCGCGCCGCCACGCGGTATTTGCGGCTGGGGAAGGGCGCGTCGTAGGCGGCTACCTCTTGGGGCGTCAAGCCCTGCGCACAGCCAGCCTTGACGATGCGGCCGATCGGAAACCAGGGGCTATAGCGCGAAAACGCGCGCCAGATTTTGAACGCCTTGGGCACCGCCATCGTGCCCGTGGGCAACGCGCCATTGCCCAGCGCCACACGGTCAAAGCGCTCGGGCATTTCGGCCACCACGCGCAAGCCGACCAAGGAGCCCCAGTCCTGGCCAAAGAACGTCATGTGCTGAAAGTCGTTGGCCAGCACCCAGGCTTTGATCCACTGGACATGGTTGAAGTAGGAGTAGTCGCGGGCGCGCGCAGGCTTGTCGGAGCGCCCAAAGCCCACCAGGTCGGGCGCGATCACCCGCAGGCCCTGGGCCACCAGCACCGGAATCATCTTGCGATATAAAAAAGACCAGGCGGGCTCGCCATGCATGAGCAGCACGGTGGGGCCATCGCGCGGGCCTTCGTCCATGTGCGCAATGCGCAGGCCACCGACCTCGGTGTAATGCGGCGTGTAGGGAAAGTCCGGCAGATTGGCAAATCGCTCGTCCGGGGTGCGCAATATGCGCGGTACAGTGGGTAAGGTGGGCATAGAAGGGATTTCTTGGAAATCAACAAGCGGGCTCACAAGCTGCAGGCCTTCGCGTTACATACAGGAGTGTATGTTGATAACGCCAGGCCCAGTGCGCCGAAGTTCGTGCGGGCTCGCTGCACGGCGCGCCTAGGGTGTTTTGTCGGCGGGGGGGTCTGCGGCTCTGGCCTGGCGGGCGCGCTCGTACAAGGGCATGACTTTGGGCAAATTGGCCTCGATGTCGGCAATGCGGGTGTCGCCCGAAGGGTGGGTAGAGAGCCACTGCGGCGGCGCGCCCTTGTTGGCGGCGCCCATTTTTTGCCACAGGCTGACGCCTGCGCGCGGATCAAAGCCGGCCCGCGCGGCCAACTCCATGCCCACCAAGTCGGCCTCGGACTCGTCTTCTCGGCCAAACTTGAGCGTGAGCAGGTTGGCGCCCTGCTGCGCCACGGTGTCGGTCAGGCGCGGGTCAATCCCAAGCCAGCCCGACAACAAGGCGCCGCCGATGCGCGCCGCACCCGCAGTCACCGTACTCTTGCCCATGCGCTCGCGCGCGTGTTCGCGCAGGGCATGGGCAATTTCATGGCCCATGACCATGGCCACTTCGTCGTCGGTCAGCTCCAGGGTTTTGAGAATGCCGGTGTAGAACACGATTTTTCCGCCGGGCATGCAAAAAGCGTTGATCTGGTTGGAGCCAATCAGATTGACCTCCCATTTCCACTGCCGCGCGCGCTCGTTCCATTCGCCCGTCAGCGGGATGATCTTTTGCGCAATGGCGCGCAACCGCCGCACCTGGGCATTGTCGGCCGGGCCCAGAGCGCGGTGCTCGGCTGCGGCTTTGAGGGTTTGCTGGTACTGCAGCTTGGCCTGTTGCTCCACCTGATCGGCGCTGACCATGTTGGCAAACACCGAGCGCTCGCCCACCTCCACGCCATCGCGCGCCCAAAGCGGGGCGCTGGCCGCGGCCCACCACAGCAACGCCACCAGCGCCCAGCGCTGCAAGTTTGCGCATTTGCCCATCACCATGCTCAATTGTCCCTCGCTAACCAAGACCCAGAGGCTATTATTCCCGGATGCCCGCATCTTCGCCGCCATCGTCTGCTTCACCGCCCGCCCCAGCGGCCAAACCCACCTGGCTGCAAACCCTCCAGGTCTACCGCGAGCCCGCGTCGCTGCGCATGCTGTCGCTGGGGTTTTCCGCCGGGCTGCCGCTGCTCCTGGTATTTGGCACCCTGAGTTTTTGGTTGCGCGAGGCGGGTATTGACCGCACCACGATTGGGTTTTTGAGCTGGGTGGGCTTGGCCTACGGCTTCAAATGGGTCTGGTCACCACTGGTGGACCGCATGCCGATTCCGCTACTCACCCATGCACTGGGGCGTAGGCGCAGTTGGTTGCTGGCCTCGCAGGCGGTGATCATGCTTGCGCTGGTGTGTATGGCGCTCACCGACCCGCAGGTGGCGCTCTCGCCCATGGTGTGGTGCGCGGTGGCGGTGGCGGTGGGCTCGGCCACCCAAGACATTGCGCTGGACGCTTTTCGCATTGAGTCGGCCGATACCAAACACCAGGCCGCACTGGCGGCCACCTACCAGACCGGCTACCGCTTGGCCATGATTTGGTCAGGCGCCGGGGCCCTGTGGGTTGCGGCGCGCGCGGAGGTGCCCAGCACGCTTGCGGGCGCCGCTGTGCCCTACCAACACGGCCCCTGGCAAACCGCCTACCTGGTGATGGCGCTGAGCATGCTGCCCGGCGTACTGACCGTGCTGTTTTCCACCGAGCCAGTGCCCGCTGCCTTGGCGCCGTCGGGCAACCTGCGCGAGTGGCTGCAGGGCGCGCTGCTGGCGCCATTTGCCGATTTTTTTCGGCGCTACCGCTGGCATGCGGCACTGATCTTGGCGCTGATTGCCACCTACCGCATCAGCGACGTGGTGATGGGCATCATGGCCAACCCCTTTTATGTGGACATGGGCTTTAGCAAGGACGAGGTGGCGGCGGTCACCAAGGTCTATGGCGTAGTCATGACGCTGGTCGGCGCGTTTGTAGGTGGCGCCATGGCGCTGCGCATGGGCGTGATGCGGGTGCTGATGCTGGGGGCCATCCTCAGCGCCGCCAGCAACCTGCTGTTTGCCTGGCTGAGCACGCGTGGACACGACGTGAACGCGCTGATTTGGGTGGTGTCGGCAGACAACTTGGCCGGGGGCATCGCGTCCTCCGCTTTTATCGCCTACCTGTCTTCGCTGACCAATGTCCAGTACTCGGCCACCCAATATGCTTTGTTCAGCTCCATGATGTTGCTGCTGCCCAAGTTTGTTGCCGGGTTTTCGGGCAAGTACGTCGACGCCTTTGGCTACGCCGACTTTTTCACCGCCACCGCATGGCTGGGGCTTCCGGTATTGCTGCTGGTGTGGCTGGCCGGCCACGTGCATGCCGCACCGGATCGCCAGCCTGATGCCCTCACCAGAGGGCCCGCGCCCTGATGGGCAGGTTTACCCAACTTTACTGCTGCTTCAAGCCGCCGGCACACGGCGCCCACGCCCAGGGCTAGACTGGGCCCATGCGCCACAAGCTTTTGATGATCGAAGACGATGCCCGCCTTGCCAATATGGTGGGCGAGTACCTGGAACAAAACGGCTTTTCCGTCGACCGGATGGCCGATGGCACCAGTGGCTTGGCGCGCCTTGCGCAGCCTGTGGCAGGGGTCAGCGCACCAGACTTGGTGATCTTGGACCTGATGTTGCCCGACATAGACGGCCTGGAAGTTTGTCGGCGTATACGCGCCCTCAACAGCGCAGCCGCACACACGCCAATCTTGATGCTCACTGCCAAGGGCGACCCGATGGACCGCATCATCGGGCTCGAGCTCGGCGCCGACGACTACCTGCCCAAACCGTTTGAGCCGCGAGAGTTGCTGGCACGCATCCGCGCCGTCCTGCGCCGCCACGACGAGTCCACGCAAGACGATGAGGGCGAAAAAACCCTGCGCTTTGGCAGCCTGGAGATCGACCGCAATGGGCGACGCGTGTCGGTTGCGGGTGCGCCGTGCGAACTCACCTCGTACCAATTTGACCTCTTGGTGGCCTTGGCCGAGCGCGCAGGCCGGGTGCTTACGCGTGACCAGATCATGGAGGCGGTGCGCGGACGCGAGCTTGAAGCCTTTGACCGATCGATTGATGTGCACATGGGCCGCATTCGCGCGGCCATCGAGACCGATGTCAAAACACCGAAACGTATATTGACGGTGCGCGGGGTCGGCTACGTGTTTGCCCGCCAGCAAAACTAGGCGCCCGCCCGGCATGTTTTTCCAAAAGCTGTACGTTCGGATTTGGCTGGCCGTGGTGCTAGCGGTGGCCGTTTTGACCTTTTTGGTGGGCGCGGCC
>CAIYQF010000379.1 GCA_903928325.1 uncultured beta proteobacterium
CAAAGCCGCGTGTTGCTGCTGCAGCGCCGACAGATTCAGCACCGGCGTGCTGTTGCTGGCCCCCATCCAGGCCAGCCACGCCAGCAGCGCCAACAGGCACAGTAGCGCCAGCTTCCAGGCCGACCGCGCTTTAGCCATGGGCTGGGCCTGCGGGTCTGCGCAAGGGCGGGTCGGATAAGGCGCGAACCCCCCAGGCCACGCGTGTTGCTACCGTGACCGCACACAGTGCAGCAAAGCCATAGGCCAGCGCAGGAAAGTGTGCCGGCCAGAGCGCCATAGCACAAAACGTGGCCAAGGTCTCGGTGCCCTCGGTCAGGCCGCCCAAAAAGTAAAACGATTTGCGGCTGGCCGGGGCCGGGGCCAGTCCGCGCTTGGCCGCCAGCACCGCAAAGGCCAGGAAGCTGCCGCCCGTGCCCACAAACGCGGCCAGCAAAACGGCAGCGGGCAGGGCGTTGGCCTGCGGGTCGGCCAGCGCAAAAGCCAGTGGCACACTGGCGTAAAAAACAAAGTCCAGGGTGATGTCCAAAAAAGCCCCCAAGTCGGTGGCCTGGGTTTGCCGCGCCACCGCGCCGTCGAGCGCATCGCAGCTGCGCGACAGCGCCATCAGCGCCAGTCCCAGGGGGTAATGCCCGCTGGCCATGCTCGCGCTGGCGCACAGGCCCAGGGCCAAACCCAGCCAAGTCAGCGTATTGGCACCCACCCCGGCGCGTGCCAACGGCCGGGCCAAGGCGTCAACCAGGGGTGCGATCAGGCGGGTGGCAAAACGGTCAAGCATGGTCGGATTGTCGGCCCAGCACCGTCAGACGCGCCGGGTCGGCGATGTCGGCCGGGTCGTGGGTGACCAAGATGGCGGCGATGCGGCGCTGCGCGATGGCGCCAAACACCTGCTCGCGCATGCGCTGGCGCAGTGCTGTGTCGAGTTTGGAGAAGGGCTCATCGAGCAAGAGGGCCACCGGATGCGCCAAGAGTGCGCGCGCCAGTGCCACGCGTGCGCGCTGGCCGCCCGATAGGGTGGCCGGGTTGGCCTGCGCATAAGCCGCCAGTTCCACGTCCGCCAGCGCCGCCACGGCTTGCTGGCGGCGCTGCGCCTGCGGGCCGGGGCGCACGGCAAATAGCAAGTTTTCCAGCACGCTCAGGTGGGCAAACAGCAGGTCGTCTTGCAGCAGCAAGCCCACTGCGCGCTGGTGCGTGGGCAGCGTATCCAGGCGCCGACCATTGACGTGCACCGTACCATTGCATCGCATGCCTGGCTCAAGCGTGCCGCAGATGGCCGCCAGCAGGCTCGACTTGCCCGAGCCGCTGGCGCCCATGACCGTGTGCACGCAGCCCGCGGGTACCGCCAGGTGCAGGTCGCTGAGCAAGGTGGATGTCGGTGTTTGCAGGCGATGCAGCGACAACTGCAGACCCAGGAACGCCGTGGGGCGAGGGTCCACGCTAATGGCCTTGTGCAGCCAAACCGCTGCGCTTGTGCATTAGGCCTGCCCAGCGGCGTGGCTGCGCAAGCCAGGCTGCAAGTCCAAACACCGCTGCCGGCAGAAGCCACAGCAGTGCGGCGTACGCCGCCATCAAGGGCCGATGGCCGCCGCCCGACAGCGCAAGGGCTTCGGTGCCCACGGTGGTGTAACGCCCGGCGCCCACATACAGCGTGGGCAGGTACTGCGCCACGCTGACAGCAAAACCCACGGCAAAAGCGGCCGCCAGCGCGCCCCGAAGGAGGGGCCATTTCACGCGCCAGACAAACACCCAGGGACCGCAGCCCAGGGTAGCGGCCAGCGTGCGCAAGCGTGTATCGAACCCGCTGTAAGGCCCGTGCAGCACCAGCGCCACATAGGGCAGCGCGCACAGGCTGTGCGCCAGCCACAGACCCCAGGCGCTGGCGTCTAAGCCCCAGTCCAGCACCAGGCGGTGCAAACCCAGTGTCCACAGCACCGCAGGCAAGGCCAGGGGCAGGTACACCAAGCCCCAGGCCCGCTGCTGCCAGCGCGCTGGTGCGCATTCAAACCAGGCTACGCACCACAGCACCGCAGCCGCCGCGCTGGCCAGGCCCAGCCACACGGTGGTGCCCAGCGTGCCGCTGCTGCGGGCCACCTGGCGCCAGGCGTCCAGGCTCCAGGCCTGCGGCCACAGGTCGGGGAAAGGCCACAGGCTGGCCAGGCTGGCCCAGGCCAGGGCCAGTACCACAGCAAGGTAGGCGCCGTGTACCCCCGCCCTGGCGGCGTCAGCGCCGAGCAGCGTTTCTCCAGTGCGGTGGAGGGTCGCGTCCTGGTCGGCGGTGGGGCTTGGGCGGGCGCCGCGGCTCCAGCGCGGGCGCGACCAGTACGTCGTGAGCAACTTGCACGCCCCAGCGCCCAGCGCCACCACCACCACCAGCACTGCCGCCAGCAGCCAGGCCGCGGCGGCGCCTTGGGCGTTGGTGGCGGGGTCAGCGTCTTGCAGCCATTGCCAGGCCAGCACCGCCAGTGGCGGGGGCGTGGTGGGTCCAATCACCAGGGCCACGTCCACCACCCCGATGCTGTACGCCAGCACCGCCACCAGGGGGGCCAGCATGTTGGGCTGCAGTTGCGGCCAGGCCACGCGCCACCAGGCGTCAGCCGCGCTGTAGCCCAGGGTATGGGCCAGGCGCAATTCCAGGCCCAGGCGGCGTGCCACATCGGGGCGCTGCAGATGGGCCGCAGCAGCCCAGAGCAAAAACGCCACTTCCTTGAGCACCAGCACCGCGATCAGCCCCAGGCCCCAAGGGTCTTGGGTGCTGCGCCAGGCCGGTGGTGTGTCCAGCACCAGCCCCAAGGGGCTGGCCAATGGTGCCAAGGCGGCAGCGCCCCAGCGCACCAGGACCCCGCTGGGGGCGAGCAAGACCACCGCGCCGATGGCAAAGGCCGCGTGCGGCAACGCCAGCATGCCAGGCAGGCGCCGCGCCAGGGCCGCCCAGCGCAGGCTGCCAAAGTGGGCCGCCAGTAGCCAGGCCGCGCCGAACCATGCCATAGCGGTC
>CAIYQF010000380.1 GCA_903928325.1 uncultured beta proteobacterium
AATCCTCGCATTTTTGAACGGTGGTGAGCCGGGCATTTGCGTGTTTGCCGAGCGCGTGCTCGCCGCCATCAGCCGTCCGTATTCTTGCAACGGCTCCGATGTCACGCTAAGCTGCTCTCTGGGCATTAGCTATGCCGACGGCAAGGCATCCAAGGAAAACCTGGTGCGCAACGCCGACATCGCTAAACACGCCGCCAAGGCAGCGGGTAAGGGCCGCTATGTGTTTTTTAGTGACCAGATGTATCGGAACGTGCAAGAGCGTATGACCCTGGAGCAAGCGCTTCGCCAAGCCGTATCAGAGGAGCGCCTGGAGCCCTGGTTTCAACCCATTTTTGACTTGGGCACCGGGCGCGTGGTGGCGCTCGAAGCATTGGCACGGTGGCTACGCGACGATGGCTATTGCCCTCCCAGCCAGTTTATTTCTATTGCCGAAGAGTCAGACCTGATCCGCCATCTGGGTCTCTTGATTGCGAAAAAGTCGGTCGCCGCCTTGGCACTAATTCGCCAGACGCATCCTGACATCACCATGGGCGTCAACCTGTCGGTGCGGCAGTTGCGCAGCGGCCAGACTTTGCCGCTATTGTGTGAAATGGTCGACGCCCAGCAACTTCCGCGCGATAGCATGCACTTTGAGCTGACCGAAAGTGACGTGGCCAAAGACTACCTGCTTCTTGAAGAACACCTAAACCGGTATGTGCAGGCCGGTTTTTCGCTGCACCTGGACGACTTTGGTACCGGTCAATCGTCCTTGCACCGCCTGCAGAGTTTGCCTGTTTCGACCCTAAAAATTGATAAATCATTCATCGACTTGATCGACGCCGGGGACGAGCGCTTTGTGAAAACCATACTACTGCTCAGTCAGCAACTGGGGCTGGCGGTGATTGCCGAGGGTGTAGAAACCCAGCACCAGCGCGACCGCCTGCAGGCTTTGGGCTGCCGCTTTATTCAGGGCTTTTTTTACGCCCACCCCATGCCTCTGGCCGAACTGCTATTGTTCTTGGCCGGGCAAGCCCCAGCGGTTCAAACGGTGAACCGGTCTGCCGGGCGCGACGCATCGCTGTAGCCCACGGGTACGTATTCAGCGCGCTGGTTTCTGCCGCGCGATTTGGCCTGAAGCATGGCTTTGTCTGCGTCATCGACCAAGTCTTCCTGCGGCCCATTTGTGGCCATGATGGCGGTGACGTGGCCCACGCTCACGGTAAGTTTTGGGTGACTTCCGTTGATGCTTTGCAGTTCTATCGCGCGGATGGCCACCAGCACTCTGTCAGCCATAGCCTGGGCGGCAAGGCGGTTGGTTTGCGGCAGCACCAGCACAAACTCCTCGCCACCCCAGCGGCAAACGAAGTCCAGCGGCCGGCGCGCGCATGCGCGCAGCGCGTGTGCCACCATGGTTAGCGCAATGTCGCCACTTTCGTGGCCATAGTTTTCGTTGAAATAGCGAAAGTGGTCAATGTCCACAAACAGCACGCTGATGGGCGCTTGCGAGCGCACGGATTCTCGTAGCAGGTGGGGCAAAGTTTCGTCCAGCGCGCGGCGGTTGCTCAGTGTGGTGAGCGCGTCGTGCAGTGACTCTAACTGGGCCTTGGCCAGTTTGCGGGATAGCTTGTAGACATAGTAAAAAATGGCCGTGACAAAAAATACACCAAAGACCCAGTAAAGCAAAAGTACAAGATTGCCGACCCAGAAATCATGGTGGAGCCGAGAAACTGGAAAGCTTACAAAGGTCGTTAATGCATACGTCGGCGAGGTGGCAATGCCCAACAGCAACTTGCCCGCAAGACCAAATGTCTGCCCATCCCAGATGAATAGCCCATTATTGGGAACCTCAAGTTTTTTTCTGCGGCTCCATGCCACTAAGAACTTGCTATCTGGCGCTTCAGAATATCCTGGCGGGGGGAAGAAAAACGACGGATCAATCCCATCGTATTGCGTCACCATCTGCTCAAATTGAGCAGTGTCGACAAACGCCTTGAGTTTGGCGGCGATGTCATTGACAAGAATTTGCTGTACCAGTACACCATGAAATTCCCCGCTGGGGTCATAAAAGGGGACCGAGATATGAAATACCCACTGGCCGGTATTACGTGCTACCACCAGAGGCCCAACCGCTACCTGAACCTGCGGCCGGTTGCGCAGTTGAGAAAAATACAGCCGGTCACTGACGTCGATGGTAGTCTCTGAAACCCCATTGCTTTGGGCATACAGCATGCCGCTTTTGTCTACGTAAAAAAGCAGGCCGAAAGTCTCGGTTTTGTTGTAGCGTCGAAAGCTGGCATCGCTGGTGTAAAGCATTTGGCTGGCCAACCGTTGGCTTATCGTTCCAGTTTGTAGCGCTTGTTGGAACGAGGTCTGCGTGTTCTTTAGGGATTTGGTGGCACTGGTTAGAGCGCTTTCCATCAAAAAATTGCCCATGTTGGCGTTTCGAACCAAATTGGATTGGACGCTTTCCAAGCGCAGTGTCCAGTTTTGAAAGAGGGCGAACCCCACGCCCAAACTGACAGCCAGTTGCGTCAAAACGTAAAGCGCCGCAATCGTCTTGCTCAGCCGGGAATGGAGCTGAACCGATGTCAGCGCCGGGTGGGGCGGTGCATGGAGCGCCTTCAGATCAGCGGTCATGGGTAGGGGGCGGTGCGCTGCACGCAGGGCTAAAAGATGCCACGGAGCGTGTAGGCCTTGTCATGAAATAGCGCCAGACAGGCATCCACCACGGCCTCGTCATAGAGCAGGCCCCGGCCACGGGCAATTTCAGCCAAGGCGCTTTCAATGCCCGGTGCAGGGCGGTAGGGCCGGTGCGATGCCATGGCGTCCACCACGTCGGAAACCGCCAAAATGCGGCCTTCCATGCTGATTTTGGCCCCCTGCAAATGGTGCGGGTAGCCACTGCCATCTAGGCGCTCATGGTGCTCTAAGATGGGTTGCGCGATCTCCCATGGGAAGGTAATTTTTCGAATTAGGTCGTGGCTTGCCTGCACATGGGTCTTGACCAAGGCGTATTCTTCTGGCGACAACTTCGCTGGCTTGCACAAAATCTCGACCGGCACGACGATCTTCCCCAGGTCGTGCAAATAGCCGGCAATCATTAGTTTCTCTTGCTCGTAGGCATCCAGGCCCATCTGCGCCGCGATGGCACGGGCCAAATCCCCCACCTGTTTTTCGTGGCCCGCGGTATAGGGGTCGCGCAGTTCGATCAATTGCCTTGCCAGGTCAATGGTTTCCATCAGCGAGGCTTGTAATTTGTCGCTATTGGCGGACTTGAGCTGGGCGATAACTAATTCAGCGACCCGCTTGTCGCGTTCTGTATTGGCTACCATCAAGGCGGCTGCGCGCTTGGCCTTTTCTTTGTTTGCAACAATGAGTTCTGCGACACGTTTGGCTTTTTCTGCATTTTGGTAGGCCAGTTCTTCATTGGCAATCACCAATTCTGCTGCGCGCTCGGCCTTCTCTTTGTTCGCAATCAGCAGTTCCGCCACCCGCTTGGATTTCGCTACATTTTGGTAGGCCAGTTCTTCATTGGCTACTACCAACTCGGCGGCGCGAATGGCTTTTTCTTTATTGGCAATCAGCAGCTCGGCTACCCGCATAGCACGCTCTGGACGTCACCCGCTTCAATAGACACCTGTTAAGGTCTAAATTGAACTGGAGTGATAGTTATGAAGAGAGTGAGATACCCGGCCGAATTCAAGGCTGAAGCGGTGCGCCAAGTAACTG
>CAIYQF010000381.1 GCA_903928325.1 uncultured beta proteobacterium
AAGAACAGTTCCACTAAAAGGCGTTGGACCCGCTGAGAAAAACCGGGCCCTTCAAAAGGCCCGGTTTTTTTATGTGCCGTAACGCCGAATCCATTCTTTCTCGATCGGGTCGACCCAGCTGGCGTGCGGTTCGGCAAGCGCCGGTGCGCTGCGGCTTAACTGACCCGGCAGCAATTGCGTCGGGAAAAATGCCTTTTCAGTCCCCGACAGCCGTTCCAGTGCCAACACCGTGGGGTCGCCCCAGACCGCAATATCGGCCTTGCGGCCCTGGGCTTGGGCGCCGAGCAAAAAGTTGGCAAGAACTTGTGCGCCTTGTGGTGCGCTGGCGTTCAAAGGAATACCCAAGAAATGCGTATTGCCAATGGTTCCGCCGTTGAACTGAAAACTAACCGTGCTGGCGGGCAAGCGTTTGGCTGCAATCTCGTTGGCGGCCTCGTTGGGGTTAAAGGTCATGGCTAGCAGTAGTTCGCCATCGGCCATCATTTGGCGAATGGCCGCTGCTGTGTGAGGGAACTGCTTGCCCGCGCGCCACAGGTGGGGGTGCAGGGCTTCCAGCGTTCGCCAAAGCGGGGCAGTGGCTTGGGCAAAGGTCTGCACGGTGACGCCTTGGTAAAGCGCTGCGCGTTGCGTGGGTTCTTGTAGGTCCAACAGCATTTGCTTGAGGAAGGTGGTGCCGTGAAAGTCCGGCGGGCGTGGATAGCTCATGCGCCCGGGGTGCTTGGTCGCGAATGCAAGTAGGTCGCCCAGACTGGCCGGAGGATGCGGCACCCGCTGGGCGTCGGCCATGAACGTGAGTTGCGCCATGCCCCAGGGCGCTTCCATGCCGTCCACGGGTTCGGAAAAGTCGATGCGCGTCGTGGGCTTGCCCACAGTGTCTACCTTGGCGTAAGCGGGCAATGTTTCTGCAAACGGACCAAACAGCAGCGCTTCGCGCTTCAGGGTCAAAAAATTCTCGCCGTTGATCCACGCCAGGTCGATGCTGCCATCGGACTTGCCCGCCCGTATTTCGTTGCGTACGCGCTTGACCATGTCGACTGCGTCGCCAATTTTGACGTGGACCACTGTCACGCCAAAGCGCTGGCGCACCTGCTCACCGGCCCAGGCAATGTAGGCATTGATGGGGGGTGCACCGCCCCAGGCGTTGAAATATACGGTTTGTCCGCGGGCCTGGCTTTCGATGTGGCGCCATGCCGGGGTATCGCTTTGGGCCGATACGGGCGTGGCGCCCAGCGCAGCCCAGAAAAGGCCTGCGCCATGGACTACGGCTTTGGCGGCTTGGCGCCGGTTAAGGCTCGGGTGCGCAGCGTCTGGCATGCTTTAGGAGCTTCCGCGGGGTGAGGGGCGCTGTGGCCTAGTCCAACAGGGCTTGGGCAAATTCACGGGCGTTGAAGGTCTCAAGCTCATCGAGCTGTTCACCCACACCGATGAAATACACAGGGATGGGGCGGTCGCGTGCGATGGCGGCCAGCACGCCGCCCTTGGCCGTACCGTCGAGTTTGGTGATGATGAGCCCGGTCAGACCCAGCGCGTCGTCAAACGCGCGCACCTGCGCCAGTGCGTTTTGGCCGGTATTGCCGTCGATGACCAGCAGCACTTCCTGCGGGCAGGCGGTCAGGCCCGATACCTCACCGGCTTTTTGCACCACGCGCTTCATTTTCTTGAGCTCTTCCATCAGGTGCAGTTGGGTTGGCAGGCGCCCGGCGGTGTCGATCAGCACCACGTCTTTCTTGCGCGCCTTGCCAGCGCACACGGCGTCGTAGCTTACGGCGGCAGGATCGCCGCCTTCTTGGCTGACGATTTCTACCGTGTTGCGCGCGGCCCAAACAGCCAGTTGCTCCCGCGCTGCGGCGCGAAAGGTGTCAGCAGCTGCGAGCAGCACGCTGGCGCCCCCATCGGCCAGACGGTGCGTGAGCTTGCCAATGGAGGTGGTTTTGCCCGCGCCGTTGACGCCAGCGACCATGATTACCGTGGGTGCGCTGGCGCCAATCACGAGGGGTCGCTCCAGCGGGGCCAACAAAGCAGCCAATGCATCGACCAACAGGGTTTTTAGCTCCTGTGGCGTTTGGGCTTGGATTTCTTTGGCCTTGCGGCGCAGCTCACGAATCAAAAACTCGGTGGCGGATACGCCCGCATCGGCCATGAGCAAGGCGCTTTCCAGGTCTTCAAACAAGGCCTCGTCGATGCGTTTGCCACCAAACACCGATGAAATGCCCGATGCCGTCTTTCCCAATCCGATTTTGAGCCGTTCCAGCCAGCCTTGGCGGGTGGGTGCTGCGGCCTGGGACACTGGCTTGGCTTCGCTTGCAGCGGCATCGGGCTGAGGGGGGGCAAGGCGGTTATCACCGCTTGGGGCAGGGGGTTTTTTTTTGAAAAAGCTGAACATGGTGGACGTTCTTAGAATGCACCATTCTATGAAACACGTTTCCATTCAAGAGCCCAGGTGCATGCGGATTTTTTTTGTATCTGTCGCAATAGCGGGGCGGGTACTTTGGGTGCTGCTGGGCCTTTGGGTGCCCAGCGGCCCCGGCGCGCTGGCAGCAGGGCCAAGCGTCGAGCAGTTCACCCTCTCCAATGGCATGACGCTGATCGTCAAGCCCGACCACCGCGCTCCGACGGCGGTGCACATGTTGTGGGTGCGTGTGGGCGCCATGGACGAGGTCGATGGCGCCTCGGGCGTGGCGCACCTGCTGGAGCACATGATGTTTAAAGGCACACCCAGCGTCAAAGCGGGTGATTTTTCGCGCCGTGTGGCGGCCTTGGGCGGGCGTGAAAACGCGTTCACTAGCAAGGACTACACCGGCTTTTACCAGCAGATTCCAGCGGATCGATTGGCCGAGGTTATGCAGCTAGAGTCTGACCGCTTTGCCCACAACCAGTGGAGCGACGAAGAGTTCCGAACAGAGCTGGAGGTGGTGAAGGAGGAGCGTCGCATGCGCACCGACGACAACCCGCATGCCCGGCTGTTTGAGGCCATGAACGCGGTGACTTACCTGGCCCATTCCTATCGCCGGCCGGTGGTGGGCTGGATGAGCGATTTGCAGTCCATGGAACCCGATGACGCGCGGGCTTTCTACCGCCGTTGGTACACACCAGCCAATGCCGCCGTGGTGGTGGCCGGGGACGTAGAACCCAAAGCAGTTTTTGCACTGGCTCAGCAGTATTACGGTGCCATCGCCGTAGCCCCCTTGCCCCCGCGCAAGCCGCGCCTTGAGCCTGCCCAAAACGGTTTGCGCAGGCTGGAGTTCAAGGCCCCAGCAGCACAGGCCTATGTGGCACTGGGCTTTAAGGTTCCGGGCATTGGAGCCGACCTGGCGTCTGGGGCCTTGTGGGACGAATCGGCCCAGGACGCACTGGCATTGACGGTGCTGGCAGCTGTTCTCGATGGCTATGAAGGCGCTCGACTGGACCGAACGCTTACCCAAGCGCAAGACCATGTGGCCGACAACGCCGGTGCCCACTATGGTGCTACGGCGCGGGGACCGGTGACATTTATGCTCTCCGGCGTTCCCGCCCAGGGAAAAACCGCCACTCAAGTGGAGACCGCTTTGCGCGCCGAGGTCCAGCGGGTCGCTGAGGATGGCATCAGCCCGGTCGAACTGCAACGCGTGATCAACCAATGGAGCGCCTCTGCCGTCTACCAGCAAGACAGTGTGTTTAACCAGGCGCGCATGCTGGGTGCCAATTGGACAATCGGCTTGCCAACGGATTTTGATGAACAACTGCTTGAGCGGCTTCGCACCGTGACACCGGCCCAGGTTCAAGCGGTGGCAGCCCGGTATTTTGGCAGCGACGACCTGACGGTGGCCACCTTGCTACCCCAGCCAATCGATCCTTTGCGCAGGCCGCGCGCGGCTTTGCCAGGAGCACGGCATTGAGCGCGGGCTTGGGTGGATGGTTGGGTGTGACCCGCGCCCAGCGAATGGTCGCTTCGGCCCTGGTTACCCTGATGTGTGCCGCAAGCAGCGCATGGGCAGGCCTGCCGATTGCGCGTTGGACGCACGCCAGCGGTGCAATGGTGTACCTGGTACACAGCCCAGGGATTGCCATGGTGGATGTGCAGCTGGACTTTGATGCCGGTGAGCGGCGCAGCCCGCTGGGCCAGAGCGGTCTGGCTGGTGCCATGGCTGCAGCCACCGGCGCTGGTGTTCGTGCCAACGCTGCGCAGTCTGCGCTGGACGAAAACGAACTGGGCCAGGCTTGGGCCGATCTGGGCGCCATTTTTTCCGCCAGTGCGGGCATAGACCGTTTGACTTTCTCCCTGCGCAGTCTGAGTCGCCCCGAGGTACTGTCGGCAGCGGCAGGGCTGGCCGCGCGCCAAATGGGCGAGCCCGTTTTTGCGCAATCGCTGTGGCTGCGAGACCGCCAAAAAATGATCGCCTCTATTCGGGAGAGCAATACGCGCGCGGCAACCGTTGCGGCGCGTACTTTTGCCGCTGCTGTCTACGGAAGCCACCCCTACGGCCGCCAACCGACCGAGTCCGACGTGCTGGCGATTCAAAGTTCCGATTTGCGGGCGCTGCATGAGCGTTCGGTGCGTGCTTGTTACGCCCGTGTCAGCATCGTTGGGGACGTTGACCGGATGCAAGCCGATGCCTTGGTGGATACGCTCCTGTCGCGCATGCCGCAGCAAAACTGTCCCGTCCTGCCCGAGGTCGAACAAGTGCATGCGCTGGCGCACGCCTCGCAGCAGAACATCGCTTTTGACGCTGCCCAGGCGCAAGTCTTGGTCGGGCAACCGGGCATCAAACGAGACTCCCCCGACTTTATTGCTCTGCTGGTGGGAAACCACATTCTGGGCGGCGGTGGATTTACCTCGCGCCTTACCGAAGAGGTGCGCGAAAAACGGGGTTTAACCTATGGGGTTTCCAGTGGGTTCGCACCGGGTTTGCATGCGGGGGCTTTCACGGTCTCATTGCAAACACGACCCGACCAGGCCCGCCAGGCGCTGGATCTGGTACGTGACGTGCTGCAGCGCTTTGTGGACGGCGGGCCCACAGCGGCGGAGTTGCAGGCTGCAAAAGACAACCTGATCGGCGGGTTTGCACTGCGCATCGACAGCAACCGAAAGTTGCTTGACAACGTGGCCAACATCGCCTGGAATGGTTTGCCGCTGGACTACCTCGACACCTGGACAGCGCGTGTGCAGGCGCTTACCGTGGATGAGATTCGCGCCGCTTTTGCGCGCACTTTGCAAGTTCAAACCATGGCCACCGTGGTACTGGGCGCCAAATAGGCAGCGGCATGAGCAAAGCCTTCACCAAAGACGACGGGGATGCGCAGGACGATGAGATGGAGCTGCCAGCGCTGCCGGGCGGGGGCAAAAATTACATCACCCCAGCAGGCTACGCGGCACTGCGCCACGAGTTGTTAGATCTGATGGATGGCGAGCGCCCCAAGGTGGTAGAAGCCGTTCACTGGGCGGCTCGCAATGGCGACCGGTCAGAAAACGGGGACTACATTTATGGCAAAAAACGTTTGAGGGAGATTGATCGGCGTATCCGGTTTTTGACCCAAAGGTTGGAAATCGCCGTCATCGCCGAACCCAGCCTGCATTTTGGCAATGACCAGGTATTTTTTGGTGCGACCGTGACTTATGTAGACGATAGAGACCAAAAGCGCATTGTCACGATCATGGGTATCGACGAGGCCCAAAGTGTGCGTGGCGAGGTCAGCTGGATATCGCCCATTGCGCGCACCTTACTCAAATCACGGGTGGGCGATACGGTACGTTTGGTCATGCCCGACCGGGTGGCTGACATTGAAGTGCTGGCGGTGCAGTACCCGCGGGCGCCTAAGCCAGGAACGGCCGCTTAACTGACCTTTTTGCTGCGCGCAGCGCGCATGACGACCGTTGAACGCTGCAGCTTGGCTAGCACGGCTTCCAGGTGCATACGGTCGCGCACGGCGATCACGAAATGCAAGTCTTTTG
>CAIYQF010000382.1 GCA_903928325.1 uncultured beta proteobacterium
AAATTCGTCACCGTTACCAACGAGTCCATCAAGGGCAAGTGGAACGTGTTCATTTTTATGCCGGCAGCCTTCACCTTCAACTGCCCCACCGAAGTGGAAGACGCAGCGGACAACTACGCAGAATTCCAAAAAGCGGGCGCCGATGTGTACATCGTCACCACTGACACCCACTTCGCGCACAAGGTGTGGCACGAAACGTCTCCCGCAGTTGGCAAAGCCCAGTTCGCCCTGATCGGTGACCCCACCCACGCTCTGACCCGTGCGTTTGACGTGCACATTGACGAAGAAGGCCTGGCACTGCGCGGCACCTTCATCATCAACCCCGAAGGCCACATCAAGACCATGGAAGTGCATTCCAACGAAATCGCCCGTGACGTGAAAGAAACCCTGCGCAAGCTCAAGGCCGCCCAGTACACCGCCGCCCACCCCGGCCAAGTGTGCCCCGCCAAGTGGAACGAAGGCGCCAAGACCATCACTCCCTCGCTGGACCTGGTCGGCAAAATCTAAGCCACGGGCTCAAAACGGCAGAGCGCCGGGCGCGCTCGCCTGCCGGACAGCGTCTTGCTGCATGCGCGGCGGGCCGTCCGGCTTTTTTATGCCCAAAACCTGCGCCCTTCGCATTGAATTTGCGTCCCGCGCCCCCCTGTATCCCCTATCCAAAGGAACCACCATGCTTGACGACGCCCTCCAATCCCAGCTCGCCGCTTACCTCCAACGCGTGACGCTCCCGATGGAGATCGTGGCGTCCTTGGGCGATGACGCCAACTCCAACGAGATGCGCGAACTGCTACAGACCATCCAGGGCTTGCGCAGCGACAAAATCACCGTGCGCTACGACGGCCAGGACGCGCGCAAGCCCTCTTTTTCGCTCCAGCGCGTGGGCACAGACACCAGCCTGCGCTTTGCTGGACTGCCGCTGGGCCATGAATTCACCTCTCTGGTATTGGCTTTGTTGTGGACCGGCGGCCACCCGCCTAAGGTGGAGCAGGATGTGATTGACCAGATTAAGGCCTTGCGTCCCGCCGCGGGTGAGGACTTCAACTTCGAGGTCTACATGAGCCTGACCTGCCACAACTGCCCCGACGTGGTGCAGGCGCTCAGCCTGATGGCGATCCTGAACCCCCGGGTCAAGACCACGGTGATTGAAGGCGGCGCCTTCCAGACCGAGGTGACAGACCGCGAAATCATGGCCGTGCCCAGCATTTACCTCAACGGCGCTTTGTTCGGCAATGGCCGCATGTTGGTGGAAGAAATTGTGGCCAAGCTTGATACCGGCGCGGCTGACAAGGACGCGGCCAAGCTTTCGGCCAAAGACCCGTTTGATGTGCTCATCATCGGCGGTGGGCCGGCGGGCGCTGCGGCTGCGGTGTATTCCGCGCGAAAGGGCATTCGCGTGGGCGTCGCGGCGGCGCGCTTTGGTGGCCAGGTGAATGACACGCTGGCGATTGAAAACTACATCTCGGTGCAGGAAACCGATGGCCCCAAGATGGCCG
The DNA here is from genome assembly GCA_903928325.1 of uncultured beta proteobacterium. Taxonomy (GTDB): domain Bacteria; phylum Pseudomonadota; class Gammaproteobacteria; order Burkholderiales; family Burkholderiaceae_C; genus Allorhodoferax. The sequence continues at coordinate 1,494 of CAIYQF010000382.1, forward strand.
CAGCGATGGAAGCGCAGACCCGCTCCTACGGCGTGGACATCATGAACCTGCAAGAGGCCGCCAAGCTGGTGCCCGCGTCCGAGCCCGGTGGCTTGACCGAGGTGGTGCTCGCCAACGGTGGCAGCCTCAAGGCCAAAACCGTCATCTTGTCGACCGGCGCGCGCTGGCGCAATGTGAATGTGCCGGGGGAGGCCGAATACAAAAACAAAGGCGTGGCTTACTGCCCCCACTGCGACGGCCCCTTGTTCAAGGGCAAGCGCACGGCGGTGATCGGTGGCGGCAACTCAGGGGTGGAAGCGGCGATTGACCTGGCCGGCATCGTGGCCCATGTGACGCTGGTGGAATTTGCCGACCAGCTCAAGGCGGATGCGGTCTTGGTCAACAAACTTAAAAGCCTGCCCAATGTGTCGATTCACACCAACGCCCAGACGACCGAAGTCACCGGCGCCGAGGGCAAGGTCAATGGCCTGCGCTTCAAGGACCGCGCTACCGGCGAGGAGCACCACGAAGCCCTGGAGGGCGTGTTCGTGCAGATTGGCCTGGTGCCCAACACCGAGTGGCTCAAGGGAACGATTGAGCTGAGCAAGTTTGGCGAGATCGTGGTGGACGCCAAAGGCCATACCAATGTGCCCGGCGTGTTTGCAGCCGGTGACTGCACCACCGTGCCCTTTAAGCAAATCGTCATTGCCGCAGGCGACGGCGCCAAGGCCGCGCTCAGCGCCTTTGACCACCTGATTCGTTCGCCGGTCGTCGCGTAGGCACGGGGGCGCGCTTAAGCGAAAAGCGCTTCAAACCCACCCGCGGCCTCAAAGCGCTTGTTGCGCCAAAACAGGCGCGAGGGGCCGGGCAGGGCGCGCGTGGCGACCGAATGTTGCGGGTCGCCGGGGTAGCAGATCACGCGTGTGCCCTCTTCGTTAAAGGCCTCGGGCATGATGACCGGTGGCGGGCGGTTGGCCGCCTCGGCCAGCGCACTGGCCACCGTGGCGTGGCGCGACAAATGCGCCAGGCTCATGATTTGGGGTGGGGCCAGCTCAATCTCGCGCTCCCAGTATTGTTCCAGCGCAGTGCGCGGTGCCAGCCACGCGCTTTGCGTGGTTTCCACGTTGTCATGCGCCGCCAACTGGCCCGCTGGCATGGCCGCAATGAAAAAACGCGTGTCGAAGCGCTTGTTGGTCACCGAGGGCATGCGCGGCGTGATCCAGCGCGTCCAGGGCTGCACCGCGCTGGTGTGCAGGCGCAACTGCTGCGCGGCCAGGCGGGGGTGAAAGTCGGTGCTGGCCAGCGGCATTGCGCTGTCTGGCCCGGTGGCAGCCGCAAGCAAGACGCCTGATTCTTCAAAGGTTTCGCGCAGCGCCGCCACAAACAGGCCGCAGGCGGTGGCCTGGTCGGTCTCGCTTTCGCCTAAGGAGGCGTGCAAGTCCTGGGGTGAGCGGTCAAAGTGGGCGTGGTGGGCTGATTCGCAGTCGGCGGCGTCGAGCTTGCCGCCGGGGAAGACATAGGCGCCGCCCAGCACGTCAGACAGGCCGTGGCGTTTGACCAAAAACACCTCCAGGCCCCGCGTGCCGTCGCGCAGCAAGACAACGGTGGCCGCGTCACGCGGGGGCTGGGTGGGGATGTCGGAGTTGAGTTCCATGGTTTGTCACCAAGTTTGTCGCATGGGTTGCGGGGGGGAGGGAGGGCGGTGGCTGGCGTGCAGTAGAGTCAGCCTTTGTTTTTTGGGCCGCAACGGCCCTTTGCAACCTGATGGGAGAATTTTATGGGCCTGGACTTCAAAAACCGTGTAGCCATTGTGACGGGTGCCGGCGGTGGCCTGGGACGCCTGCACGCGCTGGCCCTAGCCGCACGCGGCGCCAAGGTAGTGGTCAACGACCTGGGCGGGGCGCGCGACGGCTCTGGCGGCTCCGTGTCCGCAGCGCAGGCTGTGGTGGCGGAAATCGAGGCTGTCGGGGGCGTGGCTATGGCCAATGGCGCGTCCGTCACGGACTACGCCGCAGTACAAGCCATGGTGCAACAGGCGGTGGACGCCTGGGGCCGGGTCGATATCTTGGTCAACAACGCGGGCATCTTGCGTGACAAAAGCTTTGCCAAGATGGAACTTGATGACTTTCGCATGGTCATGGACGTGCACCTGATGGGCGCGGTGCATTGCACCAAGGCCGTGTGGGCACACATGGTGGCGCAAAAATACGGTCGCATTCTGATGACCACATCGAGCAGCGGCCTGTATGGCAATTTCGGCCAGAGCAACTACGGCGCGGCCAAGATGGCGCTGGTGGGCTTGATGCAAACCCTCTCGATTGAAGGCGCCAAGAACCATATCCACGTCAACTGCCTGGCGCCCACTGCCGCCACCCGCATGACCGAAGACCTGATGCCGCCCCAGGTGCTGGCTGCCCTCAAGCCCGAGGCCGTGGTGCCCGCCATGCTGGTGCTGGTGGCCGAGGACGCACCGAATCGCACCATTTTGTGCGCTGGCGCTGGCAGTGTGGAGGCAGCACAAATTACCTTGACTCAGGGCGCTTGGATCGGATTGGACGGTAATGCACCCGAGCGCCTACAGCACGCGCTAGGCGCTGTGGTGGACGGCAGCGGCGCCAGCGTCCCGGACAGCGGTGCCGCGCAGGGTGCGTTTGAGATTAGCCGCGCCAGCCAGCATTTGACCTAAGGCGGCGCCCGGCCTCATTGCACAGCCAGGGCATGGCTTGTAATAGCCCCCTGGCACCCCAATTACATGCGACTGTGCTACCTTCATAGCCGTTGGATGGAATACGAGGGCCTGTTGGCATGACTGAAAGCAAACCCGCCCTGAGCGACACGAACCCGCAGCGCCTGCTGGGCATTCGCCGGGGCATCGAAAAAGAAAGCCTGCGCTGCACCCCAGGCGGCGCGCTGGCACTGAGCGCGCACGGGGTCGCACTGGGTTCTGCGTTGACGCATCCCCACATCACCACCGATTTCAGCGAGTCACAGGTGGAGCTCATCACCAGTGTGCACGCGGGTGTGCAAGACTGCATCGACGAGCTGCGCGAGGTGCAAAAGTTCACCTTGCAGTCCATGGGCGACGAGCTGCTGTGGGTGTCGAGCATGCCCTGCGAGTTGCCAGCCGACGACGCCATTCCCTTGGGTCAGTACGGCAGCTCCAATGTGGGACAGGCCAAAACCGTGTACCGCAGCGGCCTGGGCTACCGCTACGGGCGGCGCATGCAAACCATATCCGGCATCCACTACAACTGGTCCCTGCCCGATGTGTCGAGCCAGGCCTATTTCGGGCTGATCCGTAACTTCCGCCGCCACGCCTTTTTGTTGCTCTACCTGTTTGGCGCATCGCCCGCCGTGTGCGAGTCCTTTGTGGCGGGGCGCAGCCACTCGCTGCAAGTGCTGCATCCGGGCACCATGGGTTTGCCCTATGCCACCTCGCTGCGCATGGGCCGCCTGGGCTACCAGAGCGACGCCCAAAGCGCGCTGGCGGTGAGCTACAACAGCCTGGAGGGCTACGCCGCCTCGCTGCACCAGGCGCTGACCGTGCCCTATGCGCCCTACCAAGCCATCGGCGTGCAGGCACCCGACGGCCACTTCCGGCAGCTCACCACCAGCTTGCTGCAAATTGAGAACGAGTTCTACGGCACCATCCGGCCCAAGCGGGTGATCTTCCAGGGCGAGCGCCCCTTGCACGCGCTGCGCGAGCGGGGCGTTGAATATGTGGAAGTGCGCCTGATGGACCTGGACCCGTTTGAGCCCGTGGGCATCCACCCGCGCACCTTGCGCTTTTTGGACGTGTTCTTGCTGCACTGCCTGAGCCAGCCCAGCCCCGACGACTCCCCCCAAGAAATTGCCGCCATGGCGCGCAACCAGCAGTGCGTGGCCGAACGCGGGCGCGAACCGGGCCTGCGCTTGCAGCGCGGCGACGCCACCGTGGCCTTGACCGACTGGGGCCTGGAACTGGTGCGCGCCTTTGCGCCCATGGCACAGGCCTTGGACGCTGCCCACGGCAGCACCGATTACAGCGACGCCGTGGCCCACGCCCAACACGCTTTGCTCCACCCCGACACGCTGCCCTCGGCCCGCGTGCTGCGGGCTATGGAACAAGACTTTGGCGGCTCTTTTTCCGCCTTTGTCCAAGCCCATTCGGCGCAAACCAAGGCGCAGGAATTGGCCAATCCTCTGTCGGCCCACGCTTTGGCCCACTTTCAGCAACTCGCACAGGCCTCGCGTGTGGCACAACACGAGACCGAGCAGGCCGACAGCCTCCCCTTTGACCGCTATTTGGAACAGTACCTGTCGCCCCAGCGCCTAGGACAGCCTGCAGCAAGCGCCTAGCGCCACTGGATATCGACGGGTCGCCTGGCCCGAACTGCCGGACAATCGGGGCCTTAAGACACGCAGCGAAAGAACAAGAACATGGCCATCCAATGGTTTCCCGGCCACATGCACCTCACGCGCAAAGCCATTGGCGAGCGCATCAAAGACATCGACGTGGTCATTGAGCTGCTCGACGCGCGCCTGCCCGGCTCCAGCGCCAACCCCATGCTGGCCGACATTACCAGCGCCAAGCCCACGCTCAAGGTGCTCAACAAACAAGACCTGGCCGACCCGGCGCGCACCGCGCTGTGGTTGGAGTACTACAAAGCCCAGCCTGGCGTGCAAGCCTTGGGCCTGGACGCGAGCATGTCCACGCCTGCGCGCGCACTGGTGGCTGCTTGCCACCTGCTTGCGCCCAAGCGCGGCGGCATGGCCAAACCCATGCGCGTGCTGATTTGCGGCATTCCCAATGTGGGCAAGTCCACGCTGATCAACACCCTCAAAGGCAAGCGCTCGGCCAAAACCGGCGACGAGGCGGGGGTGACCAAAATCGAGCAGCGCATCACCATTGCCGACGACTTCTACCTCTATGACACCCCCGGCGTGCTGTGGCCGCGCATCATCGTGGCCAAGAGCGGCTACAACCTGGCCGCCAGTGGCGCCATCGGTCGCAACGCCTTTAACGAAGAAGAAGTGGCGCTGGAACTGCTGGACTACCTGCGCCAGCATTACCCGCACGAGGTAGAGGCGCGCTACAAGATCGAAGGCGTCTCAAGCATGAGCGACGAAGAAATTTTGGCCGCCATTGGCAAAAAGCGCGGCGCGTTGCAATCAGGCGGGCGCATCAACCTACAAAAAGCGGCAGAAATTGCGATTTATGACTTTCGCGCGGGCAGCCTGGGGCGCCTGACGCTGGAAACGCCCGACGAATTTACGCAGTGGCTGGCGGTGGGGCAAAAGATAGACGCCGAGCGCCAGATCAAAAAAGACGACATCGAGCACGCGCGCCTGGTGCGCTTAAAAAAAATTGCCCGCCCGGCCATGCGCGCCCAGCGCGATGCAGCCAAACAAGAGGACGAAGCCAGCGATTAGGCCTGCGCGCCTGACGCCCCTGTCGCCTAAAGCAATCTTCTAGGCCACCCCTGGCCTAAACTCCCGCCGCGCGCCCGTGTGGCAACAAACCGACTTTTGGGGAGACCTTGTATGACCGCCTACCCGCTGATGCTCAGCCCCCTGGACTTGGGCTTTACCACCCTCAAAAACCGTGTGCTCATGGGCTCTATGCACGTGGGCCTCGAAGAAGCCAAAAACGGCTTTGAGCGCATGGCGGCGTTTTATGCCGAGCGGGCGCGCGGCGGCGTGGCGCTGATGGTGACCGGTGGCATAGCGCCCAACGACCGCGCCCGCCCCATGCCCGGCGGCGCCCGCATGACCACGCCCGAGGAGGCCGAAAAGCACAAGGTCGTCACCCAGGCGGTGCACGCGGCGGGCGGCAAGATTTGCATGCAAATCCTGCACTTTGGCCGCTACGCATACCACCCCGAGCTGGTGGCGCCCAGCGCCATCAAGGCGCCCATCAATCCCTTTCGCCCCCACGCGCTTAGTTCTGAGGAAGTGGAGCAAACCGTAGAAGACTTTGTGCGTGCCGCAGCGCTTGCGCAAAGCGCGGGCTACGACGGCGTGGAGATCATGGGCTCAGAGGGCTACCTGATCAATGAATTCATCGCCGCCCACACCAACCACCGCGACGACGCCTGGGGCGGCAGTTACGAGAACCGCATCCGCTTTCCGCTAGAAATCGTGCGCCGCACGCGGGCCAAGGTGGGGGCGAATTTCATTGTGATTTTTCGCCTGTCCATGCTCGACCTGGTCGAGGGCGGCTCCACGCTGGAAGAAGTTGTGCAGCTCGCCCAGGCGCTGGAGGCCGCGGGCGTGACGATATTGAACACGGGCATCGGCTGGCACGAGGCGCGCATCCCCACGATCGCCACCAAGGTGCCGCGCGCCGCCTTTGCCTGGGTCACGCAGCAGCTCAAGGGCAAGGTCAACATTCCCTTGATCGCCACCAACCGCATCAACACCCCCGAGGTGGCCGAACAGGTGCTGGCCGGCGGCATGGCGGACATGGTGTCCATGGCGCGGCCTTTTTTGGCCGACCCCGAGTTTGTCAACAAGGCCGCTGCGGGCCAGGCCGACCAGATCAACACCTGCATAGGCTGCAACCAAGCCTGCTTGGACCACACGTTTGGCGGAAAGATCACCTCCTGCTTGGTCAACCCGCGCGCCTGCCACGAGACGCTGATGATCGAAACCCCCGCGCCGGTGCGGGAGCGCGTGGCGGTGGTGGGCGCCGGACCGGCCGGGTTGGCCTTTGCCAGCACGGCAGCGCGCCGGGGCCTGGACGTGACGCTGTTTGACGCCGCCAGCGAGATTGGCGGCCAGTTCAACATCGCCAAGCAGATTCCGGGCAAAGAGGAGTTTTATGAAACCCTGCGCTACTTTGGCAAACAAATAGAACTGACCGGCGTCAAGCTACAACTGGGCCACAAGGTGAGCGCCGAGTCGCTCGCCCAGGCGGGCTTCACCCAGGTAGTTCTGGCCACGGGCGTGAGCCCGCGCATGCCCCAGATTGAGGGCATCAACCATCCCAAAGTGGTGGGCTACCTGGACGTGATTCGCGATAAATGCGCCGTGGGCCACACCGTAGCGCTGATTGGCGCGGGCGGCATTGGCTTTGACATGGCGGAATACCTGATGCACGCGGGCGAGAGCCCCAGCCTGAACAAAGCCAAGTTTTTTGCCGAATGGGGCGTGGACACCACGTATTCCACCGCCGGTGGCCTGCAAGCCGCGCACATCGAAAAAAGCCCGCGCAAGGTCTATTTGCTGCAACGCAAGGCGGGCAAGGTGGGCGACGGCTTGGGCAAGACCACGGGCTGGATTCACCGCACTTCGCTCAAAAACCGTGCGGTGGAAATGCTCAACGGCGTCAGCTACCGCCGGGTGGACGATGCGGGCTTGCACATCAGCGTGGGTGACAAAGAAATCACCATCCCGGCAGACACCGTTGTCATTTGCGCGGGCCAGGAGCCGCAACGCGAACTGCAAGACGCGCTGGTGGCCGCCGGTTGCACGGTGCACCTGATTGGCGGCGCCTTCAAGGCCGCTGAGCTGGACGCCAAACACGCCATCAAACAGGGCACCGAACTGGCGCTGGCCTGGGGCAAGCCGCAAGCTATTGCCTTGTCCACCAGCGTAGCCACGCCCGCACACTAGCTTTTTAACGGAGTCTTTTTATGCACACTGACTTTTCTAACCTCTTTTCTATCCAAGGCAAAACCGCCTTGGTGACCGGCGGCTCGCGCGGCATTGGCGAGATGATTGCCGCAGGCTTTTTGTCCCAGGGCGCCAAGGTGTATATCTCCGCGCGCAAAGCCGACGCCTGCCAGGCCACAGCCCAGCGCCTGAGCGAGGCCTACGGCGGCGAGTGCATCGCCTTGCCCGCTGACCTGTCCACGCTGGCAGGCGTCGAAAGTTTGGCCGCCCAACTGGCCCAGCACGAGGCTAAGCTCGACATTTTGGTGAACAACGCCGGGGCCTCCTGGGGCGCGCCGCTGGACCAGTTTCCCGAAGTGGGCTGGGACAAGGTGATGGACACCAACGTCAAAGGCGTGTTCTTTTTGACGCAAAAGCTGCTGCCGCTCTTGCGCGCGGCGGGGCAGGGCGAGAGTCCGGCGCGGGTGATCAACATTGGATCGATTGACGGCATCAAAAGCTCGTCGTTTGATGCGTTTTCTTATGGCGCGTCCAAAGCGGCGGTGCACCACCTCACGCGCTTTATGGCCACGCACCTGACCCGGGAGCGCATTTTGTTCAATGCCATCGCCCCCGGCCCCTTCCCCACCTGGATGCTCAGCACTGGCGTGGGCTTTGGCGGCGCCACCGATGGCGTGAACTGGGATGCGGTAGGACAAACCAACCCCAGCGGTCGGGTGGGTACGGCGCAAGACATTGCCGGGCTGGCCATTTTTCTGTGCTCGCGCGCAGGGGAATACCTGGTCGGCCAGACGATTGCTTGCGACGGCGGCGTCGTTGGCACTGCCTGATCTGCAAACCGCACACGGGCTAACATGTCCGCTACAAGCCTGGCGCCCGGTCTTGGCCCTGGCTGCACGGCATAAACAATAAGAGGAAACACATTCATGACAAGCCCCAAACTGATGTTGGACTACATCTACGCGCACGAAAAAAACCTGGCCAACCAGGTCTACCTCACCCAGCCGGTGGGCCAGGGCAAGGTGGTGGACTACACCTGGGGCCAGACCATGGACCAGGCGCGGCGCATGGCCACCCACCTGCACAGCCTGGGATTTGCGCCCGGCGCGCGCATTGGCATCTTGTCCAAAAACTGTGCGCACTTTTTTATGGCTGAGTTGGCCATTTGGATGGCTGGCTACACCACGGTGGCTATTTTCCCGACCGAGGCTGCGGCTACGGTGCGCTTTGTGCTGGAGCACAGCGAGGCCAGCTTGCTATTCGTCGGCAAGCTCGACACCTGGCCTGAGCAAGAGCCTGGCGTGCCAGCAGGCATACCGCGCATCGCGTTTCCCTTGGCGCCCGCCACGCCATACGACACGTGGGACGCCGTCACCGCGCGCACCGCGCCCATGGCCGGTTTTCCGCAGCGCGCGGGCACCGACCTGGCCATGCTGATTTACACCTCCGGCTCCACCGGCCAGCCCAAGGGCGTGATGCACAGCTTTGAGCGCATTACCGCCTCAACCGAGTTCTCAGTGTCGCAAAACATGGGTGGCGCGGTCGCGCCGGGGCAGGAACACCGCATCCTGTCCTATCTGCCATTGGCGCACGTGTTTGAGCGTGCAGTGGTGGAGTGCAACAGCTTTGTGGTTGGCCAGGTGCATGTCTTCTTTGCCGAGTCGCTGGACACCTTTGCCGCCGACTTGCAGCGCGCGCGGCCTACGCTGTTTGTGTCGGTGCCGCGCCTGTGGCTTAAGTTCCAGCAGGCAGTGTTTGCCAAAATGCCCGCGCGCAAGCTCGCACTCCTGTTGCGCATTCCCATCCTGAAAAAAATCGTGGCGCGAAAGATTTTGACCACTCTGGGCTTGGACCAGACCGTGCTGGCTTTCAGCGGCTCGGCGCCCCTGCCCGCAGACCTCATTCGCTGGTACCGCAGTTTGGGGCTGCAACTGCTCGAAGGCCTGGGCATGACCGAGGACTTTGCGTACTCGCACACTGCTACGCCCGCGTTCAACGAACCCGGCTATGTGGGCATTGCCAACCCCGGCGTGCAAGCCCGCATCAGCCCCGAGGGCGAAATATTGATCAAGGCACCCGGCCAGATGGTGGGCTACTACAAGCGCCCGGACCTGGATGCCGAGAGCTTTACCGCAGACGGCTTTTTCCACACCGGCGACCTGGGATCCAAACGCCCGGATGGGCAGCTCAAAGTAACGGGCCGCTTGAAAGAGCTGTTCAAAACATCCAAAGGCAAATACGTGGCCCCGGCGCCCATAGAGAACCTGCTCAACATCCACCCGCTGATCGAGAGCAGCATGGTCTCTGGCCTGGGCCAGCCTGCGGCCTATGCGGTGGTGGTGCTAGGCGAAGAGTTTCGGCCCAAGCAAGGCGACCCAGCGTTCCGCGCGGACGCGCAGGCGCAGTTGGCACAACTGCTAGACCAAGTCAACGCCCAAGTGCCCGACTACGAAAAGCTGCAAATGATCGTCGTGGCCAAAGACCCTTGGTCCATAGAAAACGGCTGCCTCACCCCCACCATGAAAATCCGCCGCAGCCGCATCGAGAGCGTGGTCGAACCCAAGGTAGACGCCTGGTACGCCAATAGCAGCAAGGTGCAATGGGCTTGATGAGGGCTAGGGTGGCCTGACAGCCTGATGGCTTCAGCCCCGCAGCACGCGCGCCATAAAGCCTGCCGTTTGGCGCAAGGCGTCGCGCGCCTCGGGCAGCAGGCGCGCCATCACCGGAAAGGCGTGCGGCGTGTGCTGCCATTGCAGGCAGGTGCTGTCGCCGCCTGCGGCTTGCAGCAGCTGGTGCAGGCGCAGCGCGTCGTCGCGCAAAATTTCGGACTGGCTGACCACGGTCAGCGTTGGTGGCAGACCGGATAGATTGCCCAGCAGGGGCGAAATTTTGGGGTGGGTGGCCAGCGCTGTGGGTGCGTACATGGCCAGGGCGTCCACCAGCAGTTGCCGGTGCAGCATCGCGTCTTTGGACTCATTGGTGGAAATGGAGTCGCCTTGGTGGGTTAAGTCAATCCAGGGTGAAAACAGCACCAGGCCGCGCGGCTGCGGCAGGCCGGCGTCGCGGATGGCTTGGGCGGTGGCGAGCGCCAAGTTGCCGCCCGCACTGTCGCCACCCATGAGCAATTGGCCGGGCGACACGCCGCGCGCGAGCAATCCTTGGTACACCGCCATGGCGTCCTCGTGGGCCGCTGGAAACGGATGCTCGGGCGCGAGCCGGTAGTCCACCATCAGCATGCGCACCTGGGCCATGGAGGCCAGGTGGGTAGCCATGTCGCGGTGGCTGTTGAGGCTGCCGACGATGAATCCGCCGCCGTGCAGGTACACGCAAATGGGCGCGCGCGCGTCTTGCGAAAGCGTTTTGGGCTCCACCCATTCCACAGGCACCCCGGCGATCACGTCCGCGCGCACCGCCACGTCGGGCCGGCCCTTGCCGTAGTCCCGGCTGAGGAATTTGCGGCCCTGGCGCAGGCGCTGCGCCGGGGTGAGTTGCAGGCTGGCCGCCCGGCGGGACATTAAAAACCGGTTGATAAAGAAGTTTTGGATGCTCATGCTGGCTTTCCAATGACGGGTTGCGGGTTACGGATTACGGATTACGGATTACGGATTACGGACTTCGGACTTCGGGTTTCGGTCACAAAGTCTTGCGGTCTGAAGCGGCCCAGGCGTCTACGCATGGTGAAGGTGGTCCAGGGCCAGTTGGTGGTGTTGCGCCCGCTTTTGTCCAAAAAGTAGCTGGAGCAGCCGCTGTTCCACACCGTGGTTTGCAGCGCGGCCTGGACCTGGCGGTTGTAGCTGGCCATACGCGCGGGGTCTACTGCGATGGTGGCGATGTTTTTGCTCCGCGCCATGGTGATGGCTGACAGAATGAACTTGAACTGCGCCTCCAGGATCACAAACGCGGACGAGTAGGTGTACAGATTAGGCCCAAAGGTCAAAAACAGATTGGGGCAGTCTTGCGCCATGGTGCCCAAATAGGCCGCCGGCGAGCCCTGCCAAAGCGCCGCCAGCGTGGTGCCGCTAAGGCCTACGATGCGGCTGGCAATGGGCGGGTTGGCCACCTCAAAGCCGGTGGCAAAAATGAGGGCGTCTACCTCGCAACTGCTTCCGTCGCTGGAAATCACCTTGTGGCCCTGCACCTCGGCCACACCGCCCACTACCTGCACTTGGGGTTTGGCCAGCGCGCGGTACCAGGTGTTGGACAGCAAAATTCGCTTGCAGCCCACCGAGTAGTCGGGCACCAGCTGGGCCCGCAGTGCCGTGTCTTTCACGCCCCGCGCAATGTTTTTTATACCTTGGGCCTGGATGCGTTTGATCAGCGCCGGGTAGTTCAGGCTGGCGTTGAGCAACTCAAACTGCAGGTACAACACCGCGCGCAGAAGCCGCTGGGTCCACGGAAATCGCTGGAATATGCCTTGCCAGTGCTTTGATATCGGTGGGTCCCATTTGGACAACACCCACGGCGCGGTGCGCTGAAACAGCGTCAACCGATCGACCACGGGGGCGATCTGCGGCACAAACTGGATTGCGGAGGCGCCCGAGCCAATCACCGCCACCCGCTTGCCGCGCAGGTCATAGCCATGGTCCCAGCGCGCGGAGTGGAAGTGCACGCCAGTAAAAGTGTCCAGGCCCTTGACCTGCGGCAGCACCGGCACATGCATAGGGCCGCTGGCCATCACCACAAATTGCGCCCAATAGACGCCGGCGCTGGTGTGCAGGCGCCAAAGCTTTTGGTCACCGACCCAGCGCGCCTCCAGCAGCTCGTGCTGCAAGCGCACGCGGTCCATTACGCCAAAGGCTTGGGCGGTGCGCCGTGTGTAGTCTTTGATCTCGCCCTGTTGGGCGAAAAACCGGCTCCAGCGCGGGTTGGGGGCAAACGAGTAGGAATACAGGGCTGAGGGCACGTCGCAGCCGCAGCCGGGGTAACTGTTGTCGCGCCACACGCCACCAACCTCGTTGCCTTTTTCCAGCACCAAAAAGTCGATTCCCGCCTGGCGCAGCCGGATGGCTGTGCCAAGGCCGGCAAAGCCCGCACCCACCACCATGACCGTGACCGTCGTTTGCGCGGTGTCGGTGGCCACAGGCTGCGCCGGGGTGTGGGCCACGGCCACGCTCAGGGCTTGGTCATCGCCGCTTTGCGCCCGGCTATTACGGCTAGCGAGCTGGGGCGTTCGCCCAGCAGTTTGACGTAGGACTTGTACTCCACGCCACCGGCTGCCAACAGATCGTCGCCATAGACGGCGCGCGTGGCCATGCCCACCAGGGGCAGGTTGCTAAAGGCCACGCAGTCGGCCAGCGTGAAGCTGTCACCGGCCACATAGGGCGCGAACTTGGCTATGCGCTTGAAGGCCACGATGTTCTTCTCCAGCCGCTTGCGCACCGAGGCTTGTACCGCCTCGCTCACCGTGCCGCCGAAAAAGGCCTGGGCGTACAGCTCGCGCGCCACCAGCTCCAGGTGCAGGTTCATAAAAGTGATGAGTTCGCGCACCTTGGCCGCCGCAAAGGCGTCGCTGGGCATCAAGGGGTGGGCGGGGTATTGCGCTTCCAGGTAGTCCAGGATGACGGCGCTTTCGCACAAACCGCCCTGGGGCGTTCGGATAAACGGCACCTTGGCCAGCGGCGAATCGGCCAACACCGCCTCGTCTTTGCTGCCGGTGGTGACATATTCCTCGGCGAAAGGAATCTCTTTTTCAAGCAGCACCTGCTTGACAATGTTGTAGTAGTTAGAGACGGCAAAGCCGCACAGTGTGATCATGGTGGAGGGCTCCTGGCTTATTTGACTTGGGTGACAAACCCGGCGCTAGGGCGGCGCACCTTGGGCAGATTGACCAGCCAGTCCTTGTCTGCTTCGCGGTAGCCCAGGGGCATGATGGCTACGCTGCGCAGGCCGCGCTCGGACAGGTTCAGTATCTGGTCCAGGGAGTCGGGGTCAAACCCCTCCATGGGCGTGCTGTCGACTTCTTCAAAAGCGGCTGCCACCAGCGCCAAGCCCAGGCCAATATAGGCTTGGCGCGCGGCGTGTTCGAAGTTGACTTGCGGGTCGCGCACCGTGTAGTTGGCCAGCAGGTTCTTGCGGTAGGCGTCGCCCGCCTCGGTGCTGCCGCCGCGCTGGGCGTTGGTGAAGTCAAACATTTGGTTGATGCGATTAGCCGTGTAGTTGTCCCAGGCGGCGAACACCAGCAGGTGCGAGCCATCGGTAATCTGCGCTTGGCCCCAGGCGATGGCTTTGATCTGCTCACGCACCGCAGCGTTGGTGACCACCAGCACCTCGTAGGGCTGCAGCCCGCTGGAGCTGGGCGCTAGCCGCACGGATTCCACAATGCGGTCCACCGTGTCTTGCGGTACGGCCTTGGCCGGGTTCATTTTTTTGGTGGCATAGCGCCATTGGAGTTTGTTTTGCAGTTCGGTCATGGGGAGTTGGATTCTGAAGGGGGCCAAAAAATGGAGCGCACGCAGGGCGCGCCACCGATTATCGCCACAGCGCGCTGGGGCCCCTGTCGCATGTGTCAATGCCCTTGGCATGCATGCAGCACCCCTAGAATCCGCCGCAACACATGATTTGCTTCAACAAACCCTACGGCGTGCTGAGCCAGTTCACGCCCGAGGGCCGCTGGCACGGGCTTAGAGACTACATTGACATTCCCAATGTCTACGCCGCCGGGCGCCTGGACGCCGACAGCGAGGGCCTGCTGCTGCTCACGGGCGACGGCGCGCTGCAGGCCCGCATTGCCGACCCGCGCTTCAAAATGGAGAAAACCTACTGGGTGCAGGTGGACGGCGTGCCCATTGAGGCGGCGCTCGCCGCCCTGCGCCAAGGCGTGCTGCTCAACGACGGACTTACGCTGCCTGCCCGCGCCCGCACCATAGACCCGCCCCCCGGCCTGTGGGAGCGCGACCCGCCCATCCGCGTGCGGCAAAACAAACCCACCGCTTGGCTCGAACTGATCATCAAAGAAGGCCGCAACCGCCAAGTGCGCCGCATGACCGCCGCCGTTGGCCTGCCCACGCTGCGCCTGGTGCGCGCCGCGATAGGCCCTTATGCGCTGGAGGGGCTGGCGCCGGGGTGTTGGCGGGAACTGTGAGTCGGCGATAGATAGTCCGGCAACCGGCTTTGGCTGATACTGACCGTGCCCGTGCTACCACTAGCTTAGCGATGGGAATACCTTGCGGCAATGTACTCAGCCATCCCGCACCCCTAAAACGACGACCCCGGCTCGCTCAAAAAAGCCAGCTCCTGCGGCGTGGAGCTGCGCACCAAAACCGCGTTGCGGTGGGGGTAGCGGCCAAAGCGGTCGATGATTGCTTTGTGGCGCAGCTCGAAGTTCAGCGTGTCGTCCATGCCGGG
>CAIYQF010000383.1 GCA_903928325.1 uncultured beta proteobacterium
TGATCTTGCTCGACTCCATCACCCGCTTGGCACGCGCTTACAACAACGTCGTGCCTTCCAGCGGCAAAGTGCTCACCGGTGGCGTGGACTCCAACGCGCTGCAGCGCCCCAAGCGCTTTTTGGGCGCGGCGCGCAATGTCGAAGAAGGCGGCTCACTCACCATCATCGCCACCGCCCTGGTCGACACCGGCAGCCGGATGGACGAGGTGATTTTTGAAGAATTCAAGGGCACCGGCAACTCCGAAATCCACTTGGACCGCCGCCTTTACGAGAAGCGTGTCTTCCCGTCCATCCAGCTCAACCGCAGCGGCACGCGGCGCGAAGAGTTATTGTTGGCACCCGACATACTGCAAAAAACCCGGGTCTTGCGCCAGTTTTTGTACAACATGGACGAAATCGAGGCCATGGAAATGGTTCTCAAACAAATGCGCGCTACCAAAAACAACAGCGAATTCTTTGACCTGATGCGCCGCGGCGGCTAAACCAGCCCTGCCCTGGTCGAGCGCTGGCCTTGCCAGCGCTGCCAATACTCCAGCGCAACGCGGTAGGTGGTGGTTTGCACCTGCACCGTCTCAGAAATGTCATGCCCATAACCCCCGCCCATGGCAAAAGCCATGGGAATTTTTCGGCTAAAGCACCAGTCAAACACTCTGCGGTCGCGGGCCTGTAGGCCATCGAAGCTGAGCTTGAGTCGCCCCAAGCGGTCGCGCTCAAAGGGGTCTGCACCGGCGAGATACAACACAAACCCCGGCGCAAAACGGTCTTCCAGGGCTTGCAAAGCGTGTTCCAGCGCCACCAGGTAGTCGCCATCGCCGCTTCCGTCGGGCAGCCCTACGTCCAAGTCACTTTGCTCCTTATCAAAGGGAAAGTTCTTTTCTCCGTGCACCGACAGGGTGAACACCGATGGGTCGTGCTCAAAAATCCGCGCGGTACCGTTGCCTTGGTGCACATCCAGGTCAACGATGGCCACCTTCAGCGGCAAGCGGCGCTGGCCGTCGGCCGCGCGCACCCTGCCCCACTCGGCCTGTAACACGCGTGCCGTAACGGACAGGTCATTGAACACACAAAAGCCGCCGCCCCGATCGGCGTAGGCGTGGTGCGTGCCGCCAGCCAGATTGGCCGCAACCCCTTCTTGCAGCGCGATGCGCCCGGCCTGCAAGGTGCCGCCCACTGAGCGCCGCGCCCGCGTGGCCATGGCCAGGCTCCAGGGAAACCCTATTTCCCGCAAGACTTTGGAGTCGACCGTGCCGTTGGCTACGGCGCCGATATACGCGGGGTGATGGGCAAAAGCCAGTTCGGCGTCAAGCGCCTCAGGCGCCTGCACAAACCGCACTTCAGGCAACTGGGCAGAGACCGCGTCCCGCAGCATCTGGTACTTGGCCATGGGAAAGCGGTGCCCCGGTGGCAAGGGGAGCAGAAAATTGTCGCTGTAAAAGGCCTGCATAGCGCTTGTTTTATTAACCAAGGGTCGTAGCAACCCAAGTATGGCACCGACCAGGCCCCTGCAGGCTGGAGTGCGGGCCTTGGGACCACCCTTGCCCAAGCCGTTGCCCTTAAAGCGCGCACACCCGATAGATTTCCTGGCCCAGCGCAGCTGCTGTCATGGGCTTGGAGACGTAGCCATCGGCACCAGCGGCGAGAAAGCGCTCCCGGTCACCCGTCAAAGCGTGCGCGGTCACCATCAGCACGGGGGTGCGGGGAATCTGGCGCCGGGCCTCGCGTTCGCGCCAGATACCCAATGCCGTCAGCCCATCCATGACCGGCATCATCACGTCCAAGAGCACAACGTCAAAGCGCTGCTGGTCTAAACAATCCAAGGCTTGCTGGCCGTGCCGGGCAGATACCACGCTGTGCCCCATGCGCTGCAACATGATGAGGGCCAGCTTGCGATTGATATCGTGGTCCTCCACCAGCAAAACCGACAAGGGTCGTGCTTGCGCAGCGGACTTGGCATCGTCCGGGGCTTGCCAGGGCAGGCCTGTAGCGCGCGGCGCGGGAACCGCACATTGGACGGGGAAACAAATAGCAAAGCGCGAGCCTTGACCCACCACACTGCTGGCGGAAATCTCCCCGCCCATCAAATGCATCAGACTGCGGGTGATCGCCAGGCCCAATCCGGTACCGCCGTACAGGCGCGTGATCGACCCATCGGCCTGGGTAAATGGACTAAACAAGGCCTCTACCCGCGATGCATCAATACCAATACCCGTGTCGACGACGGTTACCTCCAGCTTCACGCTAGCCTCGTCGGCCCCGGAGAGCACCCTGGACCGTACTGCGACCGCTCCGGTTTCGGTGAACTTGATCGCATTTCCGATCAGGTTAATCAAAACCTGCCGCACACGCACCGGGTCCATCCACACCAACGCGGGCAAAAGGGGATCGTTGTCTACCAACAGGTCAATGCCCTTGGCCTGCGCGAGCTGCTCCAGAGATTGAACGGTCTGCCGCAGCAACAGCGCGGGATCCACGCTTGCCAGCTCAAGCTCCAGGGCACCGGCCTCAATTTTTGAGAAATCCAGAATTTGGTTGATGATGTGCAGCAGGTGATGGGCTGAATCACGCGCCAACGACAGATACTCTTTTTGCACCTGGCAGTCTTCGGTGCCCAAGGCCAGCTCGGTCATACCCAAAATGCCATTCATGGGCGTACGGATTTCGTGGCTCATATTGGCCAAAAATTCACCGCGCAGGCGGTTGGCTTGCTCGGCCTTGTTTTTGGCGTCAATCAACAAATCTTGCGTCTGCTGGATGCGGGTGAAGTCTTGGAGCACCCCGATTAAAAAGTGTGTTTCATCCACTTGCGTTTCACTTAACGTCACCAGCACGGGCAAGTGGGTGCCATCTTTGCGCATGCCTGGCAGAACACGCGGATGGTTCATCAACCGCTTTTCTCCAGACTGCCAATAGGTTTGCACCGACGCATCGTGCGCAGCACGGTCTTGGGAAGACATCAACAAGTGGACATTTTGCCCAACAAGCTCTTGCTTTGAAAAGCCAAATATCTCGGTCGTAGCCAGGTTGCACTCCACCACGGTTCCCAGGGCATCCGCTACCACAATGGCCGCTGAAACCGAAGAAAAAATGCCTTGGAGCTTGCTTTCGCTCAGGCGCAACTCCTGCTCTACGGCCTTACGAACAGTAATTTCTCGATTCAAATGTCCGATCGCCTCCTGACGCTGCTCGGACAACTCCTGCGCAGCAGCCAAAGCCGATCGCATGCGCCGCACTGCCAACCACACCAAAAAAAACCCCACAAACACGGCCCCCAGGAGCACCGTGAACGTGCGGTTCAAAACATGGGTGGTTGCGGATTGCCATTGCGCAATGGGTACAACCACTTCTAGCGCACCGCGGACATCACCCACTTGCCAATCCGTTTTCGGTGAACCAGGGTAGCTGTTATGGCACGCAACACAGGACGACAGCATGCGATCGGCCTGCGCGTAGCGCAATACTTTTTGACCATTGCGCATTTCCTCGCGGACAAAAGGCTCCATAGGGTCTTCTCTGAAATGGGCCAGCGCTTGCTTTTGAAAGGCATCTAAATTACGTTCGGGCAGGCGCCAAGGAAATGGGAAATCGCTGTAGAGCCAAATCTGGGTTCCCTGCGCCATGTGCGACAGGTAGTAGCCCAACTCAATGGTCAAGGTCGCAGCCAATGGCAATGCATTGTTGTGGGCTTTGTAATCGTGCGTGATGGCCACCCCGGCACCTGCGGCGCGCGGTACCAACTCTTGGGCATAGAAATTTCGAAAGAGCGTGACCGACTCTGCGAGCTGCTGCGCGTTCTCTGTGGCTTGCTGGCTAACCACCCGCTCACTGGACTCGTAGGTGTAGGACACGACCAGCAAGGAAACACCAATCAGCAAGAGCCCCACAAATTGCAATGGCCAGCGCATAAGAATTAGGTTCGTACTCATAAAATCAATTATTACTTTTTTCTTAA
>CAIYQF010000384.1 GCA_903928325.1 uncultured beta proteobacterium
GAAGAAGTCATTGGCTTTGCCGAGATTCGCACCGTGTTTGTGGCGTCCAAGATTGGTACGGTGGCCGGTTGCATGGTCACCGGTGGCTCGGTCAACCGCGGCGCGCATTTCCGTCTGCTGCGCGACAACGCGGTCATCTACACGGGTGAACTTGATTCGCTCAAGCGCATGAAGGACGATGTGCGCGAGGTCAAGGAAGGCTTTGAGTGCGGTATCAAACTCAAGAACTACAACGACATCGCCGTGGGCGACCAGTTGGAATTCTTCGAGATCAAAGAAATCGCGCGGAGCATTTAAGACATTTGCATGCGTAAAAAGTCCTCAGCCCCGAACCGTGGTTTTCGCGTCGCCGACCAGATTCAGCGCGATCTGACCGAGCTTATCGCGCGCGAGTTGAAAGACCCGCGCGTGGGCATGGTGACCATCCAGTCGGTCGAGGTGACGCCGGACTATGCGCATGCCAAGGTGTATTTCAGCTTGCTGGTGGGTGATCCGGTGCAGTGCGCCGAGGGTTTGAACCAAGCGGCCGGGTTTTTGCGCTCGGGTTTGTTCAAACGCCTGCACATTCACACTGTGCCGACGCTGCATTTTTTGTTCGACCAAACCACGGAGCGCGCGGCGGACATGAATGCCTTGATTGCGCGCGCGGTGTCGTCGCGTGCCAAAGAGGACTGAGAAACGATGAACGCGCCACGTGCACGGCTTGCAAGGCGCCCCGTGCACGGGGTGCTGTTGTTGGAAAAGCCCCTGGGTTTTTCCAGCAACCAGGCTTTGCAAAAAGCCAAGTGGCTCTTGCGGGCCGAAAAAGCGGGCCACACCGGCACGCTTGACCCGCTGGCCACCGGCGTCTTGCCGCTGTGTTTTGGCGCAGCGACCAAGTTCAGCCAGATGCATCTGGACGCAGACAAGGTCTACGAGGCAACACTGCACCTGGGTGTGAAGACCAGCACGGCAGACGCCGAGGGCGAGGTGCTCAGCGAGCGCGCGGTGCAGGTAAGTGCGGAAGATATTGAACGGGTGGTGCGCCGGTTCACCGGGCCCATAAGCCAGGTGCCGCCCATGCACAGCGCTTTGAAGAAAGACGGCAAGGCCTTGTACGAATACGCCAGGGCCGGTATGGAAGTGGAACGCGCGGCGCGCGATGTAACGATTTACGCTTTGCGCGTGCTGGAGATGCCATCGGTGGTTGCCCCGCACGCGCTAAAGATTGAGGTGAACTGCAGCAAGGGTACCTACATCCGTACCCTGGGCGAAGACATGGGTGAGGCCTTGGGTTGTGGGGCGCATTTAAGTGCTTTGCGGCGCACCCGCACCGGGGGTTTCGGGCAAACGCAGTGCGTGAGTCTGGAATCATTGGAGGCCATGACCGATGCGCAAAGACTGGCGCTTTTATTGCCAGTAGACGCGTTGCTAGAAGGTCATCACCGCGTCACTCTGGAGAGCGAGAGTGCAGGGCGGTTTTTGAGTGGCGTGCGCCGGCGCGGTGAGTGGCCCGACGCCGATCAAGTGGCGGTGTATGCCGCTGCACCCGCCGCGTTATTAGGTACGGGGCATGTAAAGGCTGGGGAATTGATACCGGGGCGGCTGTTAAGTCCGCCGGAAATTGCGGAGGTACAGGCGCAAAGTGTGGCGCTGGCCCAGGCATTGAATACGAATTGAAATTTGAATCTGTTGAAAGAAAGTGAAATATGAGTAGCAAGCAAATCCGCAACATCGCCATCATCGCCCACGTTGACCATGGCAAAACCACCATGGTGGACCA
>CAIYQF010000385.1 GCA_903928325.1 uncultured beta proteobacterium
ACGGCGCGGCTGGCATAAAGCAAACGAACGAGCATGGATCAGCCTTTCTTGGGGAGAAGCGCCAGAAACTCCCGGCGCAAATTGGGATCTTTGAGGAACGCACCGCGCATGACCGAGTTGATCATTTTGCTGTCCATGTCCTTCACACCGCGCCAGGACATGCAGTAGTGGCTGGCCTCCATGACGATGGCCAAACCGTCGGGCTGGGTTTTTTCCTGGATCAAATCGGCCAGTTGCACCACAGCTTCTTCTTGAATCTGGGGCCGCCCCATCACCCATTCGGCCAGACGGGCGTATTTGCTCAGGCCGATCACATTGGTGTGCTCGTTGGGCAATACGCCGATCCAGATTTGGCCAATCACGGGGCAAAAATGGTGGCTGCAGGCGCTGCGCACCGTGATGGGGCCCACGATCATGAGCTCGTTGAGGTGCTCGGCATTGGGAAATTCGGTGATGGTGGGCGCCGCCACGTAGCGGCCGCGAAATACCTCCTGGAGGTACATCTTGGCTACTCGGCGTGCCGTGTTGCCGGTGTTGTGGTCGTTTTCGGTGTCAATGACCAGGCTGTTGAGCACGCCTTGCATCTGGACTTCTACCTCATCGAGCAGGTCCTCTAGTTCGCCGGGCCGGATGAATTCGGCAATATTGTCATTGGCATTGAAACGCTTGCGCGAGGCCGCAATGCGCTGGCGAATTTTGGCGGAAACCGGGGTTCCAACATCGTCGTCGGGTGGGTTCATGGCAGTGGTCATGTGATGGGCGAGGCGGCATGTTACCAGTCTTTGATAAGTAGGGTCTTTACGGGAATTGCCTCGCCATTATTAGAAAGAGTGCTATAAAAATAATAGCAAGCAAGGCTTTTAATAGGGGCGACCGATCAAAAACAAAATGATTCGCATCAGCCCCAAGGCCACCATATCCATGGCGCGCTGCCACCAGCCGCGCTGGGCATAGGCATGGGCTTGGACGCGGGTCGACTGCGTGTTCAGTGCGCCCAGCAGGCGTTCGCGCAGCAACAGCGCAAAGTGGCGGTCACGCACGACCACATTGGCCTCGCGGGCCAAGAGCAGGCTCAAGGGGTCCAGGTTGGAGGAACCCACGGTGGCCCAGCGCCGGTCGACAACGGCCACCTTGGCATGCAAAAAGCCGCCTTTGTACTCATAAATCTCCACACCGGCTTCGAGCAAGGCGCCATAAACGGCTCTGGCTCCGTGGTATTGCATGAAATATTCGTATTGCCCTTGCAGCAGCAAGCGCACCCGCACGCCGCGCTGCGCGGCGTGGACCAGGGCGTGGCGCAGTTTGCGGCCAGGAACAAAATAGGCATTGGCAATCAGGACTTCGCTGCGCGCCTCACCGATGGCCTTGCGGTAGGCCTGCTCAATGCGCGTGCGGTGGTGCACGTTGTCGCGCAGCAACAGGGCGGCCCAGATCTCGCTGTTTGCGGCCTTGTTCGAGGCGCTGGATCCCAATGTGGCAGACGCAGACGTGCGTACGGCCGTGGTCAGCGTGGGTTGGCGCAACTGTGCACGCGCGGCCTTCCATTGGAGGCTTTCCACATTGCGGGCGAATTCCAGGCGCAACCAAAACTGCTCCATCACCGCCTGAACGTCCTTGACCAAGGGCCCTCCGACCTGAACCGAAAAGTCCAGCCTCGGTGCAGGCAGTTGGCCGTAGCGAAGGTCGATGAAATCGTCAATGACATTGATGCCGCCGCAAAATGCCTGTTGTCCATCGACCAGGCAAAGTTTGCGGTGCAGTCGTCGCCAGCGCACAGGAAACAACGCGCCCAACCATCCCAACGGCGAAAAACGGTGCCATTGCACCCCGCTGTGATCAAAACGCTGGCTCCACTGTGCAGGCAAGGCCGGTGTGCCAATGCCGTCGACCACTACGTACACGGCCACACCCCGCCGGGCGGCGCGCACCAGGGCCTGTGCCACGCGCTCGCCCTGGGCGTCGAAGTGAAAAATATAGGTCTCCAGCCGCACTTCGGAAACGCTGTCGTCAATGGCCTGAATCATCGCCTCAAACAACGCTCCCGCACCCTCGAGCAAGCGCACCTGGTGCTTGGGGGTGAAATGGGTGTGGCTCATGGCGCAGGCAATTCAAATTCAGCGATTAGCGGCAAATGGTCCGACATTTGTGCCCACAAGCCTCCACGGGGAACCGTAAGCGATAGGGGCTGCATTCCCCGTGCATAAATGTGGTCGAGCTGCAGCAGTGGCAAACGCGAGGGGAAGGTGGCGCATCCGTTTTTTTGAAGGGCCTCAAGACCGGCTTGCTGCATGACGCGGTCGACCAGGGGGCCCCATTCGTTGAAGTCGCCGGCCACCACCAGCGGTGCGGTG
>CAIYQF010000386.1 GCA_903928325.1 uncultured beta proteobacterium
ATGACTTCGGTTTCAAAGTTTTCAATGGTGACGTTGATCATCTGCGGGTGCTCGGGTGTAAAAGTAAAATTGCGGGTCTAGCTTCACAGCCCCTGGGGCTGTTCTAACCAAAGCGACGGCATCAAACCGTCGCTCTCATCACTATGACCACCATCCAAATCGGCATCGTCATGGGCTCCAGCTCCGACTGGGACACCATGCAACACGCGGTACAGATTCTCCAACAGTTTGGCGTCGGTTTTGAAGCCCAGGTGCTTTCCGCCCACCGCATGCCCGACGATATGTACGCCTATGCGCAAGCCGCGGTCGGTCGGGGCCTGCGCGCAATCATCGCCGGTGCCGGAGGGGCTGCGCATTTGCCCGGCATGCTGGCAGCCAAAACCACGGTGCCCGTACTGGGCGTGCCGGTGGCAAGCAAGCATTTGCAGGGGGTGGATTCGCTCTACAGCATCGTGCAAATGCCAAAAGGCGTGCCCGTGGCCACGTTTGCCATTGGCGCCGCAGGCGCTGCCAATGCGGCGCTGTTCGCAGTGGCCATGCTGGCCAGCCATGAGCCGCAGGTACGCGCCCAGCTTGATGCGTTTCGCAACGAGCAAACCGCCGCAGCGCGCGAGATGGCTCTGCCCGTTCGGGGTCTATCGGCCGGATTGGCGGGTCTGTGAGCGAGCCCCTTGCGCGCCTGCCCGGCGCCATGCAATCGGGCCAGTTGATGACCCTGGGCGTGATGGGCGGCGGCCAGCTCGCGCGCATGTTTGTGCACGCTGCGCAGGCTATGGGCTATTTCACGGTGGTACTAGACCCGGACCCTGTCAGCCCGGCCGGTTGGGTCAGCCACCACCACATCCAAACCGATTATTTGGACGAGCAAGGGCTGGCGCAACTCATGCAGCGCTGCGCCGCCATCACGACCGAGTTTGAAAACGTGCCCTCTGGCGCCCTATACACCCTGGGTTCGCAACGCTTTGTGGCGCCTGCGGCCAACGCCGTGGCCGTAGCGCAAGACCGTGCCCTGGAAAAGGCACACTTTGTGCGCTGCGGCGTAGCCTGCGCACCCTACGCTGAAGTCCACACGCTGGAGCAATTGCACGAAGTGCCAGAGGCTCTGCTGCCCGGCATTTTGAAGACGGCGCGCATGGGCTATGACGGCAAAGGGCAAGTGCGCGTGGCCACACGAGACCAGTTGCAGGCGGCCTGGGAGGAACTCACGAACGTGCCCTGCGTGCTGGAGAAGATGCTGCCCCTGGCCATGGAGTGCTCGGTGATTGTGGCGCGCGGCGCCGATGGTGCCATGGTGCATTTCCCCGTGCAGCGCAATGTGCACCGCGAGGGGGTTTTGGCCCTGACCGAAGTATTTGAGGGCCATGTGCCGCCCGCCTTGGCGCAGCAAGCGGTGGCCAGCGCACGCGAGATCGCCCAAGGGCTGAACTACGTGGGCGTGCTGTGCGTCGAATTTTTTGTGCTGGAGGACGGCAGCTTGGTCGTCAATGAAATGGCGCCACGCCCGCACAACAGCGGCCACTACACGATCAACGCCTGCGACCAGTCGCAGTTTGATTTGCAGGTGCGCACGCTGGCGGGCCTGCCGCTGACCCAGCCGCGTCAGCACAGCCCGGCCATCATGCTCAACCTCATGGGAGATCTTTGGGGCGGCGAGCACCTGCAAACCGTACCCGATTGGGCATCCGTATTGGCCTTGCCGGGAACGCATTTGCACCTTTATGGCAAGCTCGCGGCGCGCAAAGGCCGCAAGATGGGCCACCTGACCATAACGGCGGCAACCCTGCACGAGGCCCGCGCGGTGGCCCAAGAAGCGGCAAGGCTGCTTGGTATCGCTGCGTTTTAAGCCATGATCTTGCCACGATCCGACCCGGCCTCGCTGCAGCGCTGTGTCGACGTGCTGCGCGCCGGTGGCCTGGTGGGAATGCCTACCGAGACCGTGTATGGGCTGGGGGCCGATGCGTCGCGTGAAACCGCAGTAGCCGCTATTTTTAGCGCCAAGGGCCGCCCGGCGAACCACCCCTTGATCGTGCACGTGGCGGACCTCGATGGTGGACTCTCAGGCCTGGCCCACTTTGCGCGCAAGGTTCCGGACTTTGCCAAAGCCCTGGTCCAGTCCTTTTGGCCCGGCCCGCTCACGCTGATAGTGCCCCGGCAAAGGGGCGTGGCGCAGGCCGCAGCGGGGGGGCAAGACTCTATTGGCCTGCGCTGCCCAGCGCACCCCCAAGCGCAGGCCTTGCTGCGGGCGCTGCGCCAAGACGGTGGCCCGGTGGTCTGGGGTATTGCCGCACCCAGCGCCAACCGGTTTGGCCGCGTCAGCCCCACCACGGCAGCCCATGTGCAAAGCGAGTTGGGCGACGCAGGGGCCAACGGGGCACTGCCGATATGGGACGGCGGGCCTTGCGCGCTGGGCATCGAGTCCACCATTGTGGACTGCACCCGAGGCGCTCCCGTCTTGCTGCGCCCGGGGTCTATCTCGGCGCAGCAAATCGAGCAGGCCTGCGGCCAAAGCCTGCATACAGCCCACACGCACCAAGTGAAGCTGGGCGCCGCGCCGCGCGCGCCGGGCACCCTAGAGTCGCATTACGCGCCCCGCGCCACGGTGCGCCTGCTAGACGCCTTGGCACTGCAAGCCGCACTGTGGGCCCGCAGTGCCCACGCAGATCAGCAGGCAGACGCCATTGCGGTCTACGCGCGCACCTTCACCCCCACGCAAGGGCCCGGTCTGGTGCTGCGCAACATGCCCTTAGACGCCGCCCAGGCGGCGCATGCCTTGTTTGCCGTGCTGCGGGAACTGGACGAACAGGGCGTAGCCCAGATCTGGGTCGAAGCCGTACCTGCCAGCGCAGCCTGGGCCGGCGTTGCCGACCGTTTAGAACGTGCCAGCGCCGCTCGCTAAAACCCTGGCCTGCGATTGCGGGCCTCAGCCCTCGGCAGTGAACACCGTCAGCACACCGGTATAGGCGTACAAATGGTGGTGGGCGATTTCGCCGCTGGCAAAGAAACCCACCAGCGGCACGTCGCCCAGCGCGCGGCGCAGCACCTGCATCTCGGCGCTCGGGCCACCAAAATGCGGACCGCCGCGCCCCGTGCAACTCACATAAATCGCCCCGGTAATGTGGCGTGCTGCGGGCAGGCTTGCCGTGTGGACAGGGCTTGGATGGCCGGCTGCAGCGGGCTCCAGGGCC